>NZ_PDDL01000023.1:0-43836 GCF_020833785.1 Kocuria sp. CCUG 69068 | reverse complement strand
ACGCCCGCCGAGCTGGCCGAGTGGCCGCGCCGGTGCGCGGACTTCGTCCGGGCGGTGGAGGCGGACCGGGGGGCCGGTTCGCCCGGCTGATCCGCGAAGGTCCGCAGGGGTCCGCCGGGGCCTCGCCGGGGCCTCGCCGGGGCCGGCGGGTCAGAGCCGGCGGCCGGCGGTGAGGGAGGCGGACATGAACTCGGCGACGACCTGCTGGGAGATGGCCACGTCGAGGACGAAGACGCCCTCGTCGTGGGTGGCCAGCCAGTCGGTGAGCGCGGTGAGGTCGGCCAGGGTGTGCGCCTTGGCCCCGGCCGCGCCCATCGCCCGGCCCACGGCGGCGAAGTCGACCTCGTCGATGAGCATCGCGGTGGGGTCCAGGCCCTTGGACGCGTACTGGTGCAGCTCGGCGCCGTAGGCGGAGTCGTTGAGCACCACGATCACCCCGCGCTTCGTGGCGCGCAGGAACGTCTCGAGGTCGGCCAGGCCCATCAGCCCGCCGCCGTCGCCGGTGACGAACACGGTGGTGCGGTCGGGGCGGGCCACCGAGACCCCGGAGGCGGAGCCGAAGCCGAGGCCGATGGACTGGAAGGCGGTGCCGACCAGGACCATGGCCTGCGGGTCCGGCACGGTCAGGTACATCGGGGCCCAGCCGATGAAGTGGCCGCCGTCCATCACCACGGAGCGCTCGGCGGGGAGGACGTGCTCGAGGGCGGCGACGACGGCGCGGGGGTTGAGCCGGCCGTCCGGGCCGAACTCGGCCGGGTCCTCGACCGGGGCGGAGCCGCGGAAGGCGTCGGTGGCGACCTCCGGGGCGGCCGCCCGCCAGGTGTTCTCCGGGGCGGCGGCGGAGATCCGGCCGGTGAGTCCCTGGAGGAACGGTCCCAGGTCCGCGCGCACGTAGTCGGTGACCGGGGGCGTGCGGTCCTCGGGCTCGTTGTCGATGCGGATCACCCGGGTGCCCTCGGCGAAGAGCGTGCCGTAGCGCAGCTGGAAGGCGTTCAGCGATGCCCCGGCGACCAGCACGACGTCGGCCTGCCGGGCGAGCTCCAGACGGTGGGCGCGGGTGAAGCCCCCGGCGATGCCCAGGTCCCACGGGGAGCCGAAGACCCCGGTGGCCATGGCGGAGGTCATGAACAGCGCCCCGAGCCGGTCCCCGATCTCGGTGAGCGGGGTGGTGGCCCCGGCCAGGAGCACTCCGCGCCCGGCGAGGATCAGGGGCCTGCTCGCGGCGCGCAGCAGCCCGGCGATGCGGTCGAGGTCCTCGGTGGAGGCGGTGAAGGTGGGCTTGACCGGCAGCGGCTCCAGGACGGTCTGCTCGGTGAGGGGGGCGGTGGCGTGGTCGTAGGGGAGGGCCAGCACCACCGGCTGCACGGTCTGGGCGGCGAGGTCGAAGGCCCGGTGGGTGATCGCGGTCGCGTTGTCCGGGGCCGCGACCAGGGTGGTGACCCCGGCGGCGGCGGCCGCGGTGGTCTGGTCGACGTCGAAGGCCCGCCGCCCGGTGGTCGGGGCGTCGCCGACGACCAGGACCAGGGGGATCCGGGCCAGCCGCGCCTCGGCCAGGGCGGTGTAGGTGTTGGTGAACCCGGCACCGTAGGTGGTCGTGGCGGCCCCGGTCCGCCCGGTGGCCCGGTGGTAGGCGTCGGCCATGGCAACGGTGGCGGACTCGTGCCGGGCGGAGGTGAAGCCGAAGCCGCGGGAGGTCAGCGAGCTGATCAGGTGCGCGTTGCCGTTGCCCATCAGGCCGAACAGGTGGTCGGTGCGCTCGGCGAGCACGTCGGCCACGGCCGTCGAGACCGTGGGGAGCAGGAGGCCGGTGGTCATGGAGGAGTCCTTTCGGCGGGGCTCCGGTGGGAGCCCGGGGTGGGAGCGGGGTGTGCTCGGGGTGCCCGCACGAGCGGAGCCGCCCGCCGGCACCCGTGGGTGCCGGCGGGCGGCTCGGTCCTCGGCCGGGGCGGCGCTCAGTCGCGCTGCTTCTCGGCGGCCTGGGCGGCCGCGAGGATCTCGGCGGCCTCGGGGTGCTCGGCGACGTAGTCCTCGTGCACCTCCTCGACGTGCAGGTCGATCTCCTGGATGTCCTTCGGCACCATCGAGACGGCGATGAAGGAGACGATCGCGATGCCGGCGATGTAGACGCCGATCGTCCAGGACATCCCGGTCTCGTTGAGCAGCAGCTGCGCGATCATCGGGGCGAACGCGCCGCCGATGATGGAGCCGAACGCGTAGCCGATCGAGACGCCCGAGTAGCGCACGCGGGCCGGGAACATCTCGGCGTAGAGCGCCGACTGCGGGCCGTAGGACGGGCCGAGTCCCACGGTGAGGATCACGATCGCCAGGGCGAACAGCGGCAGGGACGCGGTGTCCAGCAGGAACCACATCGGCACGGCCCACAGGATGATGATGGCGTAGCCGATCTGGAAGGTGCGCACGCGCCCGATCCGGTCCGAGATCCAGCCGCCGAACATCGTGAAGACGAGCCAGCCCACGCCGCCGATCAGGGAGGCGATGAGGGTCTGCGAGCGCGGCATGCCCAGCACGTTGGAGCCGTAGGAGGCGAAGAACGCGATCACCAGGTAGCCGGCGGCGTTGTTGGCGGCGAAGATCAGGGCCGCGAGGGTGACCGGCTTCTTGTGGTGCTTGAACAGCTGGCCCAGGGGAGCGGAGGACTCCTTCTTGCGCAGCTGCATCTCCTTGAAGACCGGGGACTCGTCGACGGTCTTGCGGATCAGGTAGCCGACCACGATCAGCACCACGGAGGACAGGAACGGGATGCGCCAGCCCCAGGCCTGGAAGTCCTCGGGGGACATCATCGAGGTGAGGGCGAACATGAAGGACGTGGCGAGCAGCATGCCCAGCGGCACGCCGATCTGCGGGTAGGCGCCGAAGAGCCCGCGCTTGTTCCGCGGGGCGTGCTCCACGGACATCAGGGCCGCGCCGCCCCACTCGCCGCCGGCCGAGAAGCCCTGCATGATGCGCAGGAGCACCAGGAAGATCGGGGCCCAGATGCCGATCGTCGCGTAGGTGGGGAGCATGCCGATCAGCATCGTCGCGGCACCCATGCCCACCAGGGTGAGGACCAGGACGATCTTGCGGCCGTACTTGTCGCCGAGGTGGCCGGCGACCACCGCGCCCAGCGGGCGGAAGAGGAAGCTGATGCCCAGGGAGGCCCACGCGACCACCTGGGCGAGGCCGGCGTTCTCCTCGGACAGCGGCGCGAAGTACAGCGGCGCCAGGACGAAGGCCGCGGCCTGGGCGTAGATGAAGAAGTCGTACCACTCGATGGTGGTGCCCACGAGGGTGCCGGCGAGGACCTTGCGCTCCTCGCGCGACATCTCGTGCCGCCCGGCCGGGGCGGAGGATGGGTGCGCCATGGGATCTCCAGGGAATCGGGGACGGCGACGTCCGCGGCGGAACCGAACGCATCATGACCGAACGTTCGGTATTGCATTGCGATACTACGGGCGGAAGTGACGCCTGTCACCCTCCGTGCGGAATAATCAAACCATGTATCACTAATGTGACACAGACCACCGGGGATGGAAACCGCCGGGCCCGGCCCTCGCAGGAGGACCGGGCCCGGCGGCGCGGCAGGGGCGTCGGGGACGCCGGGATGCGGCTCAGCGGTAGAGCCGCTCCGTGGCCAGGCGCGCTCCCTCGACGAGGGACTCGAGCTTGGCCCAGGCGATCTGCGGGTGCAGGCGCCCGCCCAGACCGCAGTCTGTCGACGCGACGACGTTCTCGCGGCCCACGACCGAGGCGAACTGCTCGATCCGGTCGGCCACCAGCTCCGGGTGCTCCACCACGTTCGTCGAGTGGGAGACCACGCCCGGGATGATCACGCGACCCTCGGGCAGCGCGTGGTCCTTCCAGACCTTCCACTCGTGGGCGTGCCGGGCGGAGGCGCCCTCGAAGGTGTAGCCGCCGGCGTTGATGGTCAGCATCAGGTCCACGAGGTGCTTCAGCTCGAGGTCCGTGGTGTGCGGGCCGTGCCAGGAGCCCCAGCACAGGTGGAAGCGGACCTGCTCCTCGGGGATCCCCCGCAGCGCGTGGTTGAGCGCCTCGACGCGCAGCCGCGTGAACGCCAGGTAGTCCTCGACCGTGGGCTCGGGGTTGATCTGGTCCCAGGACTCCGCGATGGACGGGTCGTCGATCTGCACGGTCAGCCCGGCGTCCGTGATCGCCAGGTACTCCTCGCGCATCGCGTCGGCGCACGCGTAGACGAGCTCCTCGTCGGTCCTGTAGTACTCGTTCGTCACGCGCGCGGCGGAGCCGGGGGAGAGGGCGGCCACGAACCCGGTCTGCGCCCCGGTGGCCGCCATGGCCGCCCGGAGGTTGCGGACGTCCGAGGCCACGGCCTCCTGTCCCGTGTAGGTCAGCGGCCCGGTGATCTTGGGCTGCGTGGTCGAGGAGCGCCCGGTGAGGATGCCCGACGCCGGGTCCTCGTACGCCTCCCGGAAGCGCTCGCGGTCCCGGCGGTCCGGGAAGCTCGTGAGCACGATGTGGCCGGGCGAGGAGCGCCTCTTCTCCGTGGACGCCCACCGGTCCTCGTCGGTCGGGGTGAGCCCGCCGAGGCGGGAGAAGGAGTAGTTCCACCACGCGCCGTAGTCGACCGCGCTGGACATCGTGTGCCCGTACTCGCCGTCGTTGACCACGTCCACGCCGATCTCGCGCTGCCGGCGCACCACGTCCTCGACGCCCACGGCGAGCTCGTCGGTGAGCTGCTCGAACGTGATGGCGCCCTCGGCGTGCCGCTGGTTGGCCTCGAGCAGCCGCGGGGTCCGCGGCAGGGAGCCCACGTGGGTGGTCTGCACGTGGTCGGTGTTCTGCATGGTCATGCGTGTCCTCCTGAGGGTCTGCGGGAAGGTCGGGGGCCGGTCAGGACCAGAGCCGGCGGGAGGCGAGCTCGGCCCCGCGGGCGAGGGTCTCGAGCTTCGCCGCGGCGATCTGCGGGTGGATCCGCCCGCCCAGGCCGCAGTCGGTCGAGGCGATCACGTTCTCGCGGCCCACCTGGCGGGCGAAGCGCTCGATCCGGTCGGCCACCAGCTCCGGGTGCTCCACCACGTTGGTGGCGTGGGAGACGATCCCCGGGATGATGATCTTGCCCTCGGGCAGCTCGTGGTCCTGCCAGACCTTCCACTCGTGCTCGTGCCGGGCGTTGGCGGCCTCGAAGCTGTAGCCGCCGGCCCTGATGGAGAGCATGAGCTCCACCAGGTGCTCGAACCCGAGGTCCGTGGTGTGCGGGCCGTGCCAGGAGCCCCAGCACAGGTGGAAGCGGACCTGCTCCTCCGGGATGCCCTCGAGGGCGTAGTTGAGGGCCTCGACCCGCTTGCGGGTGAACGCGAGGTAGTCCTCCACGCCGGGCTCGGGATTGACCTGGTCCCAGTTCTCCGCGATGGACGGGTCGTCGATCTGCACGATCAGCCCGGCGTCGGTGATCGCCCGGTACTCCTCGCGCATCACCTCGGCGCAGGCGGTCAGCACCTCGTCCTCGTCCGCGTAGTGGGTGTTCTCCAGCCGCGCGCACGAGCCCGGGGACAGCGCGGCGAGGTAGCCCTCGCTCGCGCCCGTGGCCTGCAGCCCGGCCTTGAGGTTGCGGATGTCCGCCTCCAGCGCCGCGTGGCCCGTGTACTCCAGCTTCCCGGTGATCTTCGGGAACGGCGCCTGCTTGCCCGTGGTGATGCCCGAGGAGGGGTCCGTGTACGCCTCGTGGAAGAGCCGGCGGTCCCGGCGGTCCCCGAAGCTCGTCAGGACCACCCTGCCGGGCGAGGAGCGCTGCGGCTCCTGCTCCCACAGGTCCACGTCGCCGGGGGTGAGGCCCGAGATCCGGGCGAAGACGTAGTGCCACCACGCGCCGTAGTCGACCTTCGCGGCCATGACGTGGCCGTACTCGCCGTCGTTGACCACGTCGATCCCGAGCTCGCGCTGTCGGCGGACCACGTCGACCACCGAGTCCTGCAGGAGCCGGTCGTACTCCGCCTCCGGGACGGCCCCCTTCGCCCGGTTGGCCTCGAGCAGCGCCGGGGTGCGCGGGAGGGACCCGGCGTGGGTCGTGCGGATGCGGTCGGCGCTTCGCAGCATGGGTCGTGCGTCCTTTCCATCGGTCCTGGCGGTAGCACCGGAGGCGGGACGGGGATGCCGTCGCCCGGGTTGCTGCGGCGTCGTCGAGCCAGATCTCTCGGCCGCTCTGGATGGTGACCCTGTCATCCAAGCGCACCCGTGCGCGCTGCGCCATTCGGCGCCCGGATGACGGACATGACGCCGTGTGACGCGACCCGGCGCGCACTCCCGGGAGGAGCTGTCCTTCGCGAACATGGCCTGGATCACATACCGTGGCGGTGATCCGTGCCCCTCACCCCGCGGGCACGACGGACCAGAGGAAGGACCCCCATGTCCCAGATGCCCCAGCAGCAGGACCTCGAGGGCCGCACGGCGCTCGTCACCGGTGGCGCGAGCGGCATCGGCCTGGCCGCCGCCCGGGCCCTCGCCGGCTCCGGCGCGCACGTGGTCGTGGCCGACGTCGACGAGGCCGGGGCGCAGCGCGTCGCGGACGAGCTCGGCGGCCGCGCGTGGGCCGTCGACCTGCTCGACACCGCGGCGCTCGCCGAGCTGAGCCTCGAGGTCGACGTGCTGGTCAACAACGCCGGCATCCAGAAGGTCGCCCCCCTCCAGGAGTTCGACCCCGCGGACTTCCACCGGATCCTGGTGCTGATGCTGGAGTCCCCGTTCCTGCTGGTGCGCGCCGCGCTGCCGCACATGTACGAGCGGGGCTGGGGGCGCGTCATCAACGTCTCCTCCGTGCACGGGCTGCGGGCGTCCCCCTACAAGAGCGCCTACGTCTCGGCGAAGCACGGCCTGGAGGGGCTGTCCAAGACCGTCGCGGTGGAGGGCGCGGCCCACGGGGTGACGAGCAACTGCATCAACCCCGGCTACGTGCGCACCCCGCTCGTCGAGAAGCAGATCGCCGACCAGGCGAGGGTGCACGGGATCCCCGAGTCCGAGGTGGTGGAGCGGATCATGCTCGGCGAGACGCCGATCAAGAAGCTCGTGGACCCGGAGGACGTCGGCAGCCTGGTCGCGTGGCTGGCCGGACCGCACGCGTCCATGGTCACCGGGGCCTCCTACACGATGGACGGCGGCTGGACGGCGCGCTGAGCCCGCCCCGGGCCGCTCAGCGGTGACCCAGCTCCCGGGAGAGCCGGTGGGCCTCCGTGAGCAGGGCCCGGCCCAGCAGCTGCCGGCGCTCGCCGCTGAACCGGGGCTCGATGCCCGTGAGGCTCAGCGCGTAGACCGGCGCGCCCGTCGCGTCGAAGACCGCGGCGGCCATGCCCCAGCTGCCCTCGACGATCAGCCCCGGGTTCACGGCGAAGCCCTCCCGCCGGACGTCCGCGAGCAGCTCCCGGATCCGCTCGGGCGTGTGCAGCGGGCCCCACTCGGCGCGGGCCCCGGCCGTGGCCGCGAGGACCCGGTCCACCTCCGCGTCCGGGAGGTGGGCCAGGACCGCCAGCCCCGCCGAGGCCACGCCGAGCGGCAGCCGCAGCCCCTCGTAGAGGACGTGGGAGCGGATGGGGAAGGCGCCCTCCACGCGCGCCAGGCAGACGGTCTCCAGCCCGCGGCGGACCGAGAGGAACGCACTCTCGCCGGTGGCCTCCGCGAGCCGGCGCAGCGAGGGCCCGGCCAGCTCCCGGATCGGATAGCGGTGGGCCGCCACCGCGCCCAGCACGTACAGCTCGGGGCCCAGCTGCCAGGCCCCGGTCCCGGCGTCGCGGTCCACGAAGCCCTCCTCGGCCAGTCCCGTGAGCAGCCGGTGCACGGTGGGGCGAGTCAGCCCGGTCTCGGCGGCGAGCTCCGCCACCGTGCTGCCCCGTTCCCGCCCCGCCACGGCCCGCAGCAGCTGCCCCACCCGGTGGACCACCTGGGTCCCCTGGCCCGTCGTCCGCTCCTGTCCCATGACTCCACTATATGGACAGTCGGGGGACGAATGGCCGGATGCTGATGAGAAGCGCCGTCGTGCCGCCGGATCTGTTGACCGGCATGTGGAGGCTCCCTAGATTGAGTGCTGGGTCACAGTCCGACGAGAGGAAGGGACAAGGGTGTCCAAGGTCAGAGACAACGCCGCCGAGCTGCTGGCGGAGAGCCTGCGGGACGGCATGACGCTCGCCGTGGGCGGGTTCGGGCTGAGCGGGATCCCCCGGGATCTCATCGACGCGGTGCGGGACTCCGGGGTCACGGACCTCACGGTGGTCTCCAACAACATGGGCGTGGACGGCAAGGGCCTCGGGGTCCTGCTCGAGAACCGCCAGGTGAAGAAGGTCCTCGCCTCCTACGTGGGCGAGAACAAGCTGTTCGCCCAGCAGTACCTGGACGGCGAGCTCGAGGTCGAGTTCAACCCCCAGGGCACCCTCGCCGAGCGGCTCCGGGCCGGCGGCGCGGGCATCCCCGCCTTCTACACGAAGACCGGGGTCGGCACCCTCGTGGCCGAGGGCAAGCCGCACGCCGAGTTCGACGGCGAGACCTACGTGCAGGAGCGCGGCATCGTCGCCGACATCGCCCTGGTCCACGCCCACACCGGGGACGCCGACGGCAACCTCGTCTACCGCTACACCGCGCGCAACTTCAACCCGATCGTCGCGACCGCCGGGAAGGTCACCTTCGCCGAGGTCGAGCACGTCGTGGCGGTCGGCGAGATCCACCCCGACCACATCGTGACCCCGGGCGTCTACGTCCAGCACGTCGCGCAGTACAGCGGCGCGCCCAAGGACATCGAGCAGCGCACCGTCCGCCCCCGCCCCGCCGGGCGGGCCGCCCAGCAGAACGGAGACCAGGCATGAGCTGGACCCGCGACGAGATGGCGGCGATCGCCGCCGTCGAGCTCTCCGACGGCGACTACGTCAACCTCGGCATCGGCATCCCCACCCTCGTGGCCAACAACCTGCCCGAGGGCGTCGACGTGGTGCTGCAGTCCGAGAACGGCGTGCTCGGCATGGGCCCGTTCCCCTACGAGGGCGACGAGGACCCGGACCTCATCAACGCCGGCAAGCAGACCATCACACTGCTGCCCGGGGCCTCCATCTTCGACTCCGCCACGTCCTTCGGGATGATCCGCGGCGGCCACGTCAAGATCGCGATCCTCGGCGCCATGCAGGTCTCCGGCACCGGTGACCTCGCCAACTGGATGATCCCCGGCAAGATGGTCAAGGGGATGGGCGGCGCCATGGACCTGGTGGCCGGCACCCCGCGCGTCGTCGTGCTGACCGAGCACGTCACCAAGGACGGCTCCGCCAAGATCAAGACCGAGTGCGATCTCCCGCTCACCGGGGTGCGCGTGGTCGACCGCATCGTCACTGACCTGTGCGTGTTCGACGTCGAGGACGGCGGGCTCGTGCTGCGCAGCCTCGCCCCCGGGGTCACCGAGGACGAGATCCGCGAGAAGACCGAGGCGTCCTTCCGCACGGACCTGCAGGACGTCACCCCCGACACCGTCCCCACCGAGACCGCCGCCGCCGGCGGCGCTGAGGAGAACCGATGAGCACCGCCACCGACGTCGTCGTCCTGTCCGGCGCCCGCACGCCCCAGGGCAAGATCCTGGGCCACCTGGCGTCCTTCACCGCGGCCGAGCTGGGCGCCCACGCCATCCGGGCCGCGCTCGAGCGCGGCGGGATCGCCCCCGAGCAGGTGGACTACGTGCTCATGGGCCACGTCCTGCAGGCCGGCGCCGGGCAGAACCCGGCCCGCCAGGCGGCCGTCACCGCGGGCATCCCGCTGAGCGTGCCCGCCGAGACCGTCAACAAGGTCTGCCTCTCCGGGCTCGTGGCCATCACCAACGCCGCCCGGATGATCCGCGCGGGCGAGGCCGAGATCGTCGTGGCCGGCGGCCAGGAGTCCATGACCAACGCCCCGCACCTCGCGATGGGCGTGCGGCAGGGCAAGAGCTACGGCGACCTCAAGCTCGAGGACGCGGTGGCCAAGGACGGGCTCGTCGACGTCGCCGCGTGCGTGTCCATGGGCTCGCTCACCGAGTCCGGCAACAGCGAGCGCTCGATCTCCCGCGAGGAGCAGGACCAGGTCGCCGCCCTGAGCCACCAGCGCGCGGCCCGCGCCGCGGAGGAGGGCGTCTTCCGCGACGAGATCGCCCCCGTGTCCGTCCCGCAGCGCAAGGGCGACCCGCTCGTCGTCGACACCGACCAGGGCGTGCGCCCCGACTCCAGCGCGGAGTCCATGGCGAGGCTGCGCCCCGCGTTCGCGAAGGACGGCACGATCACCGCCGGCAACTCCTCGCCGCTCTCGGACGGCGCGGCCGCCGTGGTCCTGACCAGCCGGGAGTACGCCGAGCGCCACGGCCTCGAGTACCTGGCCGTGGTCGGTGCCCCGGGCCAGGTGGCCGGCCCCGACACCTCGCTGCACTCCCAGCCGTCCCGGGCGATCGAGGCCGCGCTCGAGCGGGCCGGCTGGTCCGTGCAGGACCTGGACTTCATCGAGATCAACGAGGCGTTCGCGTCCGTGCTGATCCAGTCCCTGCGCGACCTCGACTACTCGGTGGAGAAGGCCAACATCCACGGCGGCGCTGTGGCCGTCGGGCACCCGATCGGCGCCTCCGGGGCCCGGTTGGCGCTGCACGCGGTGTTCGAGCTCTCTCGCCGGGGCTCCGGCCGGGCCGCGGTCTCGCTGTGCGGCGGCGGCGGCCAGGGCGAGGCGCTGCTGCTCTACCGCGACTGACCCCCGCCCCCTCCGCTGACCCGCGGGGGCCCGGGTGACCACGAAAAATCGTGGTCACCCGGGCCCCCGCGGGTCATTCGATGATCCTGCGGTCACGCGCGGCGAGCTCCCTACGCACGAGAGCCACCAGGTCGTCCGGCCGGTGCACCACGGTGGCCCAGTCCGTCCGCAGGATCCGCCACCCGGCGTTGGCGAGGTCCTTCTCCCGCCGCCGCTCCTGCACGAGGACCCGGTCGGTGGGGCCGTGGTCGTAGTACTTGGTGTCGCCGTCGAACTCCAGGAGCAGGCGCTGCGCCCGCCACCCGAAGTCCCCGCGATACAGGCCGCGCGGCGTCCGGATGCGCACCTGCAGCTCCGGCCGGGGGAGTCGCGCGCGAAGCAGCACCAGCCGGGTCAGCGTCTCGCCGGGCGACTCGGAGCGACCGTCGGCGAGGTCGAGCACCCGCCGGGCCCGGCGGCACCCCGGCGCGCCGGCCCGACGCTCGAGCAGGGCGAGCAGCTCCGCGCGCTCGGTGCCCCGGCGGAGGGCGTGGTCGGCGGTCACCACCGCCTCGCGGAGGGGCAGGGTGGACGCGCAGTCCAGCACGGTGCGGGGCACGGACGTGGCCAGCAGCCCGCCCACTCGGACGACGTGCTCCGGCGGCAGCTCGGCCCAGTGGCGGACGCAGGTCCGGTTGTTCCGGGAACCGCGGCCGGGCGGAGAGACGACGTGCGGTGCCGCCGGTCGGTGCAGCAGGTCCAGGCCGTGGAGCAGGGCCGCCGAGGAGTGCCCGAACACCGGGGCACTGGCGGCGCGCAGGGCCAGGGCGGCGTGCATCTGCCGCAGCCGTCCCTCCGCTCCCAGGTCCCGCCACCAGGACGGTGTCGCGTACACCCCCTGCCTGATCCGGAGGAGGTCGCCCCGGCGGACGGCCCGGGTGACGGTGGACGGCGAGAGGCCGAGGTCCTGCAGCGCTTCAAGGGTCAGGAGCCGGCCGGGCAGCGTGGTCATGGGGGTCAGGCTCACCGCGGCGGGGCCCGCCCGTCCGAGGTCCGGCCCGGCACGGGGACGGTGCCCGGGAGGGGGATGTGTGAGCGTCCGGCGTGCAGTGCGGACGGAGCTCGACGCGCCTGACCCCGGAATGACCCGATGACCCGCTGGGGCCCGCGTGACCACGGAAAATCGTGGTCACCCGGGCCCCAGCGGGTCATCCGGCGAGGGGGTGATCTGCGGTCCCGGCGGTGCTCCGCCCGCGGGGCTACTTGCGGGCGCGGGCGCCGATCCGCTCGCGCTGCTCCATGAGCTTCTCCAGCAGCGTCACGAGCGTGTGCTGCTCCTCCTCGGTGAGGGCCTCGGCCCACTGGCTCTCCCGGTCGTTCTGCGCCCGGAACGCCGTGCGGATCTTCTCCTGCCCGGCCTCGGTGAGGTGCAGGGTCACGGACCGGCCGTCGGCGGCAGAGGCCTCGCGCCGGAGCAGGTCCTTGCCGACCAGCGTGCCCGTCAGGTTGGAGACCGCCGCGCGGCTCATCCCCGTGAGGCGGGCGGCCTCGTGGGGGTTGAGGGGACCGGCCACCCAGAGGGCCAGGAGCAGCCGGAAGCTCGACCAGGTCCCGCCGGCGGGGCGGTGGATCGACGACTCGAAGTCGTAGACCGCGGTGGACGAGGACCGGTTGAGCGAGAGGAACACCCGGTTGGCCGCGAGGTCGGCGTCGGGAAACTCCTCGGAGATCCGGCGCTGGGCGGCCTGGACGAAGGACCAGTAGTCGGGCAGCGCGGCGGCGGAGGGCGTCGCGGTGGACGCCTCGGTGGACGCCCGGGTGGGCGTCGCGGGGGGCTCGGTGCGGTCGGCGAGGGGCATGGCGTCGATTCTAGGGGAGGGGTTGCCCCATATAATACAACGCTTTACTATCTGGGGGAGAGCTGGATCACAGACCGCCACACGCAAGGAGACGGCCATGGCCTACTACCGGCAGCTGGGCCCGGTGCCCCGGCAGCGTCACACCCTGTTCAAGGACGACGAGGGCAGGATCCTCTACGAGGAGCTCATGGGCGAGGAGGGCTTCTCCTCCGACTCGTCGCTGCTCTACCACCGGCACATCCCCTCGGCGATCGTCGGGACCCGCGGCTGGGAGCTGCCCGACCAGACCCTGACCCCCAACGACCCCCTGCTGCCGCGGCACCTGAAGCTGCACGAGCTGTTCACCGAGGAGCAGGCCGCCGGGACCGACGCGGTGACCGGCCGCCGGCTGGTGATGGGCAACGCGGACGTGCGGCTCTCCTACGCCTGGGTGGGGAAGACCTCCCCGCTGTACAAGAACGCCGTGGGCGACGAGTGCGTCTACGTGGAGCGCGGCTCCGCCCTGGTGGAGACCCAGTTCGGCCCGCTCGAGGCCGTCGAGGGCGACTACGTCATGATCCCGCGCGCCACGATCCACCGCTGGGTGCTGCGGGAGGGCGAGACGGCCCGGCTCTACTTCGTGGAGGCGAACTCCCACATCACCCCGCCGCACCGCTACCTCTCCAAGTACGGGCAGCTGCTCGAGCACGCCCCCTACTGCGAGCGCGACCTGCACGGTCCCACCGGCGTGCTCCTGCGGGACGAGACCGACGTGGACGTCTACGTCAAGCACCGCGGCCGCGGCCCCTCGGGCCTGGACGGGACGGTCCACGTCCTGCCGCAGCACCCCTTCGACGTGGTGGGCTGGGACGGGTGCCTCTACCCGTACACCTTCAACATCAAGGACTACATGCCGATCACCGGCAAGGTGCACCAGCCGCCGCCCGTGCACCAGGTCTTCGAGGGGCGCAACTTCGTGATCTGCAACTTCGTGCCGCGGAAGGTCGACTACCACGAGCTGGCCGTCCCGGTGCCCTACTACCACTCGAACGTGGACTCGGACGAGGTCATGTTCTACGTGGACGGGGACTACGAGGCGCGCAAGGGCTCGGGCATCGGCAGGGGCTCGATCTCCCTGCACCCGGGCGGGCACCCGCACGGCCCGCAGCCCGGGGCGATCGAGAAGTCCCTGGGCGTGGAGTACTTCGACGAGACCGCCGTCATGGTCGACACCTTCGCCCCGCTGGAGCTGGGCGAGGCAGGCCTGGCCGGCGACGACGGCAAGTACGTCACGTCCTGGACCCCCGGCCGGGAGTGGACCGGCGGGCTCTGGTCGAACTCGTGAGCGCCGCCCCGACCACGGAGACCGCCGAGCGGCGCGTCCCGGCCCAGTTCGTTGCGTTCTTCGACGACGCCGCGACCTTCCCGCCGGGACTCGCCCCGCTGGAGAAGGCGGTCACGGACCACGTGGCGCGGTGGGCGGACCCGCTCGTCGCCGCCGTGGGTCCGGCCGTGCTGAAGCTCGACGACCTGCCGGAGGCCCGGCGCATCGCCGCCGGCCTGGACCGCGGCGGCCGGGCGGTCGAGGTCTCCGTCGTGACGCCAACCGGGCAGCTGCAGGCCGCACTGGACGCCGTCGAGCAGACCGGGCCCGAGTTGCGGGTCGTCTCGGTCGAGCTCAGGACCGACCCGTCGGACACCGACGCCTGGCAGGCGCAGATCACCGAGGCGGCCCGGGTGCAGGACGTCCCGGTCTACGTGGAGCTGACCGCGGACCAGGTCCGCGGCGGGGCGCTGGAGCTGCTGGAGGGCACCGGGCTGCGCCTCAAGCACCGCACCGGCGGGATCGAGGCGCACCTGTTCCCCAGCCCCGAGCAGCTGGCCGCGGTGCTCACCGAGGCCGTGGCCGCCCGGATCCCGTTCAAGCTCACCGCCGGCCTGCACGAGGCCGTGCGGTACACGAACCCCGCCACGGGGTTCACCCACCACGGCTTCCTCAACATCGCGATGGCCACCGAGGCCGCCCGCGACCACGAGCCCGCCGAGCGGGTGGCCCGGCTGCTCACCGAGACCGACCCGGCACCGCTCGTCGAGCTCGCCCGGGCCTCCGACGGGTCCTGGCGCGGGTCCTTCACGTCCTTCGGGACGTGCAGCGTGGGCGAGCCCGCCGCGAGCCTCGAGCGCCTCGGCCTCTTCCCGCACGGCCTCACCTGACACGGCGCCCTCCCGCCCCGGGACCACCGGGGCGGGAGGGCGCCGCCGTCGCCACCGTCCCCCCACGTCCAAGGAGATCCACCCCGTGAGCACCGCCGCCGACCGTTTCGCCGCCGAGGGCTTCGGCCCCGAGAACCTGCCCTACGCCTCCTTCTCGCCCACCGGCGGGGACCCGCGCCTGGGGGTGCGCCTGGGGGACCGGGCGATCGACGTCGCCGCCCTGGCCGCCACGGTGGAGGGGCTCGACGACGCCGCGCGCACGGCGGTGTCGGCCCTGAACCTGGACGCGCTGCTCGCGGCCGGCCACGGGACCTGGACCGCGCTGCGGGCCTGGCTCGTCGAGGTCGTGACCGCCGACGGGCTCGCGGACACGGTGGAGCAGGCTTCCCATCCGGTGGACGGGATCGCCCTGCACATGCCGTTCACGGTGGCCGACTACGTCGACTACTACGCCTCCGAGCACCACGCCTCCAACGTGGGGAGGATGTTCCGTCCGGACCAGGCCCCGCTGCTGCCCAACTGGAAGCACCTGCCCGTGGGCTACCACGGCCGGGTCGGCACCGTGATCCCCTCCGGCAAGGACTTCCCCCGGCCCAAGGGCCTGCGCCCCGAGCAGGACGGGCCGCCCAGCTTCGGCCCCTCCCGCCGCCTGGACATCGAGGCGGAGCTCGGCTTCGTCCTCGGCGGGGCGGCCCCGGCCGGGGAGGTCTCCCTGGAGCAGGCGGCGGCAGAGCACCTCTTCGGGGTGGTGCTGTTCAACGACTGGTCCGCCCGCGACATCCAGGCCTACGAGTACGTCCCCCTGGGCCCCTACCTGGGCAAGTCCTTCGCGTCCTCGATCTCGCTGTGGGTCGTGCCCTGGCAGGCCCTGACCGCGGCCCGCGTGGCGCCCCCGGCGCGCGAGCACGAGCTCGTCCCCTACCTCGACGACGAGGGCAAGGAGCCGTGGGGACTGGACATCACCCTGGGCGTGAGCGTGGACGGCCGGACCGTCTCGCACCCCCCGGCGTCCACCCTGTACTGGACCGCACCCCAGATGGTCGCGCACATGAGCGTCAACGGCGCGTCCCTGCGCCCGGGGGACTTCTTCGGCTCCGGCACCGTCTCCGGCCCGGAGAAGGACCAGCGCGGGTCCTTCCTGGAGCTCTCCTGGGGCGGCAAGGAGCCGTTCGCCCTGCCCGGGGGCACCGAGATGACGTTCCTGGCCGACGGCCAGAGCGTGACCCTCACCGGCACCGCGCCCGGCCCCGGCGGCTCCGTCATCGACTTCGGCGAGTGCACCGCCACGATCCTGCCCGCCACCTGAATACTGGTCCCGTCCCCCGCCGGTGATCACGATCACCCCCGCCGACCCCGCCGCGCCGCGGCCGGCGGGGGAGGGCGTGGCCGCCCGCGCGCCCGCCGACAGCAGGAGTCCCCGCCATGAGCACCGGCACCCGTGAACCCGCGATCGCCCGGGCGATGCGGCCCGTCAACTCGGTCGTCGAGAAGTACATCCCGTCCGCGCTCAACTTCGCCATCCTGCTGAGCGTCGCCGTCGGGCTCATGGCCCTGCTGCTCACCGACGCCGGACCCGCCGACGTGCTGCGCGGCTGGGGCGAGGGGCTCGCCGGGCTGCTCGCGTTCATGACGCAGATGGCGCTGATCCTGCTGCTGGGCCACGCCCTCGCCAACACCCGTCCCGTGCGCCGGCTGCTCGGCGCCCTGGCGCAGGTGCCCCGGACGCCCCTCCAGGCGTACGTGTTCGTGTTCCTGGTGGCGGCGGTCGCCTCCCTCATCACGTGGGGGCTCGGCCTCGTCGTCGGCGCCCTGCTCGCCCGCGACGTCGCCGCCGCGGGGGACCGACGCGGCCTGGAGCTGAGCTTCCCGATGCTCGTGGCCTCCGGCTTCTCCGGGTTCGTGGTCTGGCACATGGGCTACTCCGGGTCCGGGCCGCTCACCGCGGCCACCCCCGGCTCCTTCATCGAGGAGCAGCTCGGACGCACCGTGCCCATCACCGAGACCACGTTCTCCGCCTGGAACCTCACCGCCGTCGTCGCCACCGTGGCCCTCGTCGCGCTGGCCCTGTGGCTCATCGCGCCCCGGGCCGTGGACCCCGCCCACCGGATGACCGCCGCCGCCCTCGCCGCCTCGGAGCAGACGGTCACCGAGGAGGAGGTCGTCACCCCCGCCGACCGGCTCGATGCCAGCCGGGTCCCCACCCTGGTCGTGGGACTGGCGCTCGCCGGCTACCTGGTGCTGCACTTCGCCGAGGGCGGGACGGTGACGCTCGACGTCGTGAACTGGATGTTCCTGGGCCTGATCTTCCTGCTCGCGCGCAACGCCTTCGAGGTCATGGCGCTGGTCAAGAACGCCGCCGCGAACGTGGGCGACATCCTCCTGCAGTTCCCGCTCTACGCCGGGATCATGGGGATGATGGCGGCGACCGGCCTGATCCAGGTGCTCTCCGACTCGGTCGTGGCCGTCGCCACGCCCCAGACGCTGGGGCTGCTCGCCTTCCTCTCGGCGGGGCTCGTGAACTTCTTCGTCCCCTCCGGCGGCGGGCAGGTGGCCGTGCAGGCCCCGATCCTGCTGGACGCCGGCGCCCGCCTCGACGTGGACCCGGCCGTGGTGATCATGGCGATCTCCTACGGCGACCAGTGGACCAACATGATCCAGCCGTTCTGGGCGCTGCCGCTGCTGGCCATCGCCGGGCTCAAGATCCGCGACATCCTGGGCTACACCACCGTGGTGCTCGTGGTCTCGGGCCTGGTGTTCGGGGCGACCCTGCTGCTCGTCGGCGCGGGCTGAGCGGGCCTCGGCCCGCGCCGCCGGCTCCGTGCCGCTGGATCCGTGCCGCGGCGGCCGGGGAGCGTGTGCTCAGGCGGTGCGCTCCGGGGCGCCGCGGCCGGTGCCGTGGCGCAGGAAGTCGGCGCTCGAGGGCACGCGCGGGTGGTACCGGCGGTCGAGGAGGGTGTTGGCCGCCCAGCTCAGCAGGTCCCGCTCGCGGACCGGCAGGTCCAGGCACTGGTGCAGGTACGCGCTGACCTCGAGCTCGTCGGCCGTCCCGCCCAGGTACAGGTAGCGGACCCAGAGCCGGCGGTGCCCGATCGACGCCCGCTCGAGCGCCTGGTGCAGTCCGACGGCCTGTTCCCGGCCCAGGGAGTCCTCCATCGTGGTTCCTTCCGTGCGGTGCGGGGTGCGGGGTGCGGGGTGCGGGGGTAGGGGGTGCGGAAGCAGGGTGCCCGAGCTCCGGAGGGAGCACGCACCCGCATCCACAGGCTCCACGGTAGGAAAGCGGCCGTGCCGGGACCACGGTATTAGCGGAGGTACACCATTGTGTCCGAGTGTGAGGGAACACCCGGCCGGCACCCAGGCGACGCCAAGCCGCCCGGCCGGGTCAGGAGCCGACGACCGCCCCGTAGAGCTCCTCGAAGCGGGCGCGCGCGGTGCGGTAGTGCTCCGCGCGTCCGGGCACCGGCCGGTGCTCCGGCCCGCAGGGCGGGGAGGCCCGCTCCACGTCCGGGGCGAGGCTCTCGAGGGCGAGCAGGGCGGTGCCGCGCAGGGTCGCCCGCTTGAACTCGGCCCGCGCCACCGGCTTGCCGAGGGCGTCGGCGAGCAGCTGCAGCAGCTCCGGCACGTCCTGCGACGCGCTGCCGGAGGCCACCACGCGGTCCACGCCGCCGGCGGCGTCCTCGAGCTGCTCGGCCACCCGGGCGTAGGAGACCGCGACGCCCTCGAGCACCCCGCGGGCCAGGTCGGCCCCGGTGCTGGAGGCCGAGACGCCGGCGAACACCGCCCGGGCGCCGCCGGCCCAGCCCGTCGAGCGCTCGCCCGTGAAGAACGGCAGGACCACGGGGGTGGATCCGGACACGTCCGCGGCGGCGACGTCCGCGAGCGTGGTTCCCTCCGGCAGGGCCACCGTGCGCTCGAGCCAGGCGAGCGCCCGGCCGACGTCGTTGAGGGCCCCGCCCAGCAGGCACCGTGCCCCGTCCACGCGGTAGCACCACAGCCCCGGCGGCACCCGCTCGGGGATCCGGTGCAGCAGCACGCGCGCGGCCCCCGAGGTGGCGGTGGAGACGACCATCGTCGAGGCGTCGGAGCCGCCCGTGCCGAGGTTCGCGCTCAGCCCGTCGGCCACCGGCGCGAACCACGCCGCGCCCTCGAGGACCGGCCAGCGCTCGGCCACGGACGCGGCGACGTCCGGGATCGGCTCGTGCGGGTCGGCGAGCGGGTTGAACTGCTCCGCGTCCAGCCCGCAGGCCAGGAGCAGGGGCTCGTCCCACCGGCCCGTGCGGCGGTCCAGCATCCCGGTCCACGCGGCCGTGGCGGTCCCGGCGCGCGCGGTGCCCAGCAGGCGCAGGTGCACGTACTCGCCCAGGGACATCCACCGCCGGGCCCGCCCCCACGCCTCCGGGTCCGTCTCCCGGAGCCACCGCAGCCGCGGGGCCAGGTACGAGGTGTGCAGGCGGGCGCCCGTGCGCTGCAGGGCGGCGGGCTCGTCGAGCTCGCCGCGCAGCCCGGCCAGCTGCTCGGCGCACCGGGAGTCGGCGTAGGTGAAGCACGTGGTGACCGCGGCGCCGTCGGTCCCGACGCCGACCAGTGAGGACGCGAAGGTGTCCAGGGCGACGCCCGCGACCCGGCCGGCCAGTGCGGGGTCGGCCAGGACGAGGTCGAGGACCGCCGCGAGCTCCTCCGTCACCTGGTCGGGGTCGATCACGGAGGTCCCGTCCGCCGCGGTGGTGAACTCGTGCTCGATCTTGTGCCGGTAGCCCCGCACGGGGGTCCCCGTGGCGTCGTGCAGACCGCCCCGGCTGCCCGTGGAGCCGACGTCCAGGGCCATCACCAGCGGGTCGAGGGCCTCGCGCAGGTCCACGCTGAACGCGGCGCCGTCGTCCGGCCGTGGGGGCGTCGGGTGGTGGCTCATGGTCGGCTCCTCCTGGGGGCTGCGCGGCTGGCCCCAGTGTAGGAGGCGGCGCGGCGCGACGGTCACATCGTGAGACGCGAGTCCGCCCACCAGGACGTTGCGGTCGAAAAGCGTATTCTGGACGGCGGACCGCCGGCGGCCGGCCCGGGTGCCCCACGGCCCGTGCGCCGCCCGCCCCGCCACCGGACATCCCCGACCGAGGAGACCCAGCTCCGCCATGCCCCACCTCCGCTCCCGCACCTCGACCCACGGCCGCAACATGGCCGGCGCCCGCGCCCTGTGGCGCGCCACCGGCATGGGCGACGACGACTTCGGGAAGCCGATCGTCGCGATCGCGAACTCCTACACGCAGTTCGTGCCGGGTCACGTGCACCTCAAGGACATGGGCGACCTCGTGGCCTCCGCGATCCGGGAGGCGGGGGGCGTGGCCAAGGAGTTCAACACCATCGCGGTCGACGACGGCATCGCGATGGGCCACGACGGGATGCTCTACTCCCTGCCCTCCCGCGACATCATCGCGGACTCCGTGGAGTACATGGTCAACGCCCACCGGGCCGACGCTTTGGTCTGCATCTCCAACTGCGACAAGATCACGCCGGGCATGCTGCTGGCCGCGCTGCGGCTGAACATCCCGGTGGTCTTCGTCTCCGGCGGGCCCATGGAGTCCGGCGAGGCCGTCGAGGGCGTCGTGGAGCACCGTCTGGACCTCGTGGACGCGATGTCCATGGCCGTCGACGAGTCCGTCACCGACGAGCAGCTGGGCCAGATCGAGCGCAACGCCTGCCCCACCTGCGGGTCCTGCTCGGGCATGTTCACCGCCAACTCCATGAACTGCCTCACCGAGGCCCTCGGCCTGTCCCTGCCCGGCAACGGCACCACGCTGGCCACCCAGGTGGCCCGCAAGGAGCTCTTCCTCGAGGCCGGCCGCCGGGTGGTGGACCTGTGCTGCCGGTACTACGAGCAGGACGACGAGGCCGTGCTCCCGCGCAACATCGCCACCAAGGCCGCGTTCGAGAACGCCATGGCCCTGGACATCGCCATGGGCGGGTCCACCAACACGATCCTGCACATCCTCGCCGCGGCCCAGGAGGGCGAGGTCGACTTCACCCTCCCGGACATCGACGCCCTGTCCCGCCGGGTGCCCTGCCTGTGCAAGGTCGCGCCGAACTCCACCCGGTTCCACATCGAGCACGTGCACCGCGCCGGCGGGATCCCCGCGCTCCTCGGCGAGCTGCGCCGCGCGGGCCTGCTCAACGAGGACGTGCACGCGGTGCACGCCCCGGACCTGGCCACCTGGCTGGACGAGTGGGACGTCCGCAGCGGCCGGTCCTCGGAGCGCGCCCGGGCGCTCTTCCACGCCGCGCCCGGCGGCGTGCGCACCACGCAGGCGTTCTCCACGGCCAACACGTTCGAGTCCCTCGACCTCGACGGCGAGGACGGCTGCATCCGCTCGGTGGAGCACGCCTACACGCGGGACGGCGGCCTGGCGATCCTCTACGGCAACATCGCCGAGGACGGGGCGGTCATCAAGACCGCCGGCATCGACGAGGAGCTGTTCCACTTCGTGGGGAGGGCCTTCGTGGTCGAGTCCCAGGACGAGGCCGTCTTCGAGATCCTGTCCAAGAACGTGGAGCCCGGCGACATCGTGGTCATCACCCACGAGGGCCCCAAGGGCGGTCCGGGCATGCAGGAGATGCTCTACCCGACCTCCTACCTCAAGGGCCTCGGCCTCGGCCGGGAGTGCGCGCTCATCACCGACGGCCGCTTCTCCGGCGGCACCTCCGGCCTCTCGATCGGGCACATCTCCCCGGAGGCCGCCGCCGGCGGCGCCGTGGGCCTCATCGAGACCGGCGACGAGATCGAGATCGACGTCGCCCGGCGCGTGCTGCGCGTGAACGTGGACGACGCGACGCTGGCCGCCCGGCGGCAGGCCAGGGGGCCGGCCCCGTGGTACCCCACGAAGCCGCGCGAGCGCCAGGTCTCCAAGGCCCTGCGCGCCTACGCCTCGATGGTCACCTCCGCGGACAAGGGCGCCGTGCGCGTGATCTGACCCGCTCCGGCCGTGATTCCGGCGCCCGCAGGACACCGAGACGCGGGTCACTTCCACTAGAGTTCCGTCGGGGCGCGCAACCGCTGCGCCCGGTCTTTCACGCGGGCCCCGCAGACCCCACGCCGGGGACCCGCGTCCGTCACAGTTCGGAGCTGCAATGGAACTCGTCACCGATCTCGTGGGCACCCTCGGCGGCTGGGTGTGGAACGTGGTCTTCGCCATCCTCATCGGGGTGGGCCTCTACCTGACCGTCCGCACCGGCGTGGTGCAGCTGCGGCTGGTCCCGGAGATGTTCCGGGTGCTCAACGACAAGCCTGGTCTGGCTGAGGACGGCCAGAAGGGCATCTCCGCGTTCCGTGCCTTCACCGTCTCCGCCGCGTCCCGGGTGGGCACCGGCAACATCGCCGGCGTCGCGATCGCCATCAGCCTGGGCGGGCCGGGCGCCGTGTTCTGGATGTGGGTGATCGCCGGCATCGGCGCGGCCAGCGCGTTCACGGAGTCCCTGCTGGGCCAGCTCTACAAGATCAAGGCGCCCACCGGCTACGTGGGCGGGCCCGCCTACTACATGGAGCGCGGCCTCGGCGCCCGCTGGATGGGGCTGCTCTTCGCGGTCGTCATCACCTTTACCTACGGGTTCGTGTTCAACTCCGTGCAGTCCAACTCGATCGTGGACGCGCTCGGCGGCTCCCTGGGCGTGGACATCGCGGCGGCGGAGGCCCTGTGGTTCCGGATCCTGGTCGGCGCCGTGCTCGTGGGGCTGACCGCCGCGATCATCTTCGGCGGCATCCGCCGGATCTCCGCGGTCTCCGAGATCGTCGTCCCGATCATGGCGGTGCTCTACCTCCTGCTGGGCCTGCTCGTGGTCTTCCTGAACCTCGGCGAGGTCCCCGCCGTGCTCGGCCAGATCCTCGAGGGGGCCTTCGGCATCCGCGAGTTCGTCACCGGCGGGCTGATCGGCGTCATCATCCAGGGCATGAAGCGCGGCCTGTTCTCCAACGAGGCCGGCATGGGGTCGGCCCCCAACGCCGGCGCCACCGCGTCCGTGTCCCACCCGGCGAAGCAGGGCTTCCTGCAGGCGCTCGGCGTGTACTTCGACACCTGGCTGATCTGCTCGATCACCGCGTTCATCGTGCTCCTCTCCAACCCCGAGTTCGGCGGCCGGGAGGGCGCGTCCCTGACCCAGTCCGCGCTGGCCCTGCAGCTGGGCAACTGGGCGGTGCACTTCCTGACCGTGGCGATCTTCCTGTTCGCGTTCACCTCCGTGATCGGCAACTACTACTACGGCGAGTCCAACGTCCGCTTCCTCACGGGCTCGCCCGCGGCGATGACCGCCTACCGCGTGCTCGTGCTGGTGTTCGTCTTCGGCGGCGCCGTGCTGGCCCTGGACCTCGTCTGGTCCCTGGCCGACCTGTTCATGGCGGTCATGGCCACCATCAACCTGGTGGCCCTGGTGCTGCTCGCCGGCGTGGCCGTCCGGGTGCTCCGGAACTACGAGGCCCAGCGCAAGCAGGGCCTCGAGCCGATCTTCCACAGCGGCGACGTCCCGGGCCTGTCCGGGCTCGGCGCGTGGGACGGCACCGACGTGGTGACCACCCGCGGCTACTGGGACGAGCTGGCGCAGAAGCCCACGAGGACCCGCTGACGGGCACGGAGCAGCAGGCCGGGGCCGGGACCGCGTGGCGGCCCCGGCCCCGGCCCCTCTACAGTGAAGTCATGGAATCTCGTACGGACATCGACGCCTCGGCCCTGCGGCAGCTGCAGGCCCCCCTCAAGGAACGCTACCGGGAGCACCCCGAGGAGGCCCGCACACCCCTGCACGCCCGCGGCGACTTCCGCGATCCCGGGCTCACGACCACCGTCGACTCGTGGGCCGGGCCGGTGCGGGCCGGCCTGCACGCCGCCACCGGCGGTGACGGCAGCGACGCCTGCTCCGGGGACATGCTCCTCGACGCGCTCGCGGCCTGCGCGGGCGTGACCCTGCGCAGCGTGGCGACGGCCATGGGCGTGCCGATCCGGTCGGCCGAGCTCCGCGCGGAGGGCATGTTCGACGCCCGCGGGACGCTGGGCCTGGACCGGTCCGTGGCCGTGGGGGTCCAGGACGTCGTCCTCACTGTCCGCCTCGACACCGACGCCGACGACGCCACTCTCCAGCGGCTGGCCAAGTCGACCGAGCGGTACTGCGTGGTCAGCCAGAGCCTGAACACGGACGTGGCGTTCGTCGTCGAGCGCGTGTAGCGGCCGCATCCTCGCCGGACGCGGAACGGCTCCGTGCGCCCCAGGGCGCACGGAGCCGTTCCGCGTTCAGGACAGGACCTGGCGCTTCGACGAGATGACCCCGGTGTTGAAGCCGGCCAGGTGGAGCCCGCCGTGGAAGCGGGCGTGCTCGATTTTCAGGCAGCGGTCCATGACCACGGAGAGCCCGCCCTCCTCGGCGATCCGGGCGGCCTCCTCGTGCCAGGACCCCAGCTGCAGCCACAGGGTCCTCGCCCCGACGGCCACGGCCTCGTGGGCCACGCCGGGGAGGTCGTCGTGGCGCCGGAACGCGTCGACGACGTCGGGCGTCTCCGGCAGGTCCGCGAGGGACGGGTAGACGGGCCGGCCCATGATCTCCCGCAGCGCCGGGTTGACGAAGTACACCCGGTACGGCGAGGAGGACAGCAGGTAGGTCGAGACGAAGTAGGAGGCGCGGGACGGCTTGTCGGACGCGCCCACGACGGCGATCGACTCGGTGCCGTGCAGGATGCTCAGCCGCTCGGGCGCGCTCGGCCCAGTCCATGTGCGGGTCTCGGCGGTCATCGGAGCGCTCCTTCGGTCGTAACGTCGGCGGCGTCGGCAGCAGCAGCGGCGTCGGCGGTGTCGTCGGCGGTGGTGGCGCCGGCCGGGGCGCCGGCCGCGCGGCCGGGGGTCTCCCGGGGCAGGCCGGTGGCCGCCGTGAGGGCCTGGTCGAGGTCCCAGAGGATGTCCTCGACGTCCTCGAGGCCCACCGACAGGCGGATGAGGTCCTCCCGCACCCCCGCGCCGACCAGCTGCTCGGCGCTCAACTGCTGGTGCGTGGTGGAGGCGGGGTGCAGGACGAGGGTGCGGGCGTCCCCGATGTTGGCGAGGTGGCTGGCCAGCTGCAGGTTCTCGATGAAGCGAGCGCCGACCTCCCGCCCTCCGAGCCGGTCCGTGGGGGAGACCCCGAACGCGAACACGGAGCCCGGGCCGAGGGGCAGGTACCGCCGGGCCCGCTCGTGATGGGGGTGGCTCGGCAGCCCGGCCCAGTTGACGTAGGAGACCCGGGGGTCCTCCTCCAGCCACCGCGCGACGGCCCGCGCGTTGGCCAGGTGCGCGTCCATGCGCTGCGGCAGCGTCTCCACGCCCTGGAGCAGGTTCCAGGCGGACTGGGGCGCCAGGGCGGGGCCGATGTCCCGCAGCTGCTCGGTGCGCAGCCGGGTCAGGAATCCGTACTCCCCGAAGTTCCCCCACCAGGTGACGTCGTTGTACGTGGGCACCGGCTCCGTCATGGACGGGAAGTTGCCGTTCGCCCAGTCGAAGCGGCCGGACTCGACGACGACGCCGCCCAGCGTGGTGCCGTGCCCGCCCAGGAACTTGGTGGCCGAGTGGATGACGATGTCCGCCCCGTGCTCGATCGGGCGGACCAGGTACGGCGGGGTCATGGTCGAGTCGACGACCAGCGGCACGCCGGCCTCGTGCGCGACCGCCGCCAGGCCCTCCAGGTCCGCGACGTCGCCGGAGGGGTTGGCCACGACCTCCGTGTAGACGGCCTTGGTGCCCGGGCGCACTGCCGCCCGGTAGTCGGCGGGGTCGGTGCCGGGGACGAACGTGGTCTCGATCCCGAAACGGCGCAGGGTGACGTCCAGCTGGGTGACCGTGCCCCCGTAGAGCTGGGCGGAGGCCACGATGTGGTCCCCGGCCTGGGCGAGCGCGGCGAACACGAGGAACTCGGCGGACATGCCGGAGGCGGTGGCCACGGCGCCGATGCCGCCCTCGAGGGACGCGATGCGCTCCTCGAACGCCGCGACGGTCGGGTTGCCGATGCGGGAGTAGATGTTGCCGTACTTCTGCAGGGCGAACAGGTTGGCGGCGTCGTCGGCGTCCTTGAAGACGAACGAGGTGGTCTGGTAGATCGGGACCGCACGGGCGCCGTGCTCGGCGTCGGGGGTGCCCCCGGCGTGCAGGGCGCGGGTGCGGAACCCGAACTGGTGGTCGGCCATGGGGAAGCTCCTCGTGCGAGTGGTGCCGCTGGACGGTCCCGGGCGTCAGGAGGGTCCCGGCGGGGGTGCCGGGGGTGCGGTGCCCCATCGGTCCTGGCGGTAGCACCGTGCGGTCTGCGACGTCGACCACGGTTGCTGCGGCGTCGTCGGTCCAGGTCCCTCGGCCGCTCGGGATGGCTGCCTCCCATTGTGCTGCCCCGGGCCGCCCCGCGCCAACCGCCGGCCCGGGGCGGCGCCGCCCGCACCCCGGGCGGGCCGGCCGGGGCGCTATGATCTGCGCCATGCGCGGAAGGCGCCCGCCTTTCCCGCGCCCACGACGCTGCGGAGGACCTGGTGACGAGGACACGGCACTACACCATCGACGTGATCGCCGGTGACGGCATCGGCCAGGAGGTCATGCCGTCCGCGCTGCGCTGCGTCGACGCGCTGGCGCAGGCGCACGGCTTCACCGTCGACTGGCGCGAACGGGGGTGGGGCTCCGACCACTACCGGGCCCACTCCCGGATGATGCCCGTCGACGGCATCGAGCAGCTCGCCTCCGGCGACGGCGTCCTGCTCGGGGCGGTGGGCGCCCCGGACATCCCCGACGACGTCACCCTGTGGGGCCTGCTGATCCCCATCCGCCGCGAGTTCCACCAGTACGTCAACCTCCGGCCGATCCGGATCCTCCCGGGCGTGACCTCGCCCCTGCGCGGGCTCGACGAGCTGGACCTCGTCGTCGTCCGCGAGAACATCGAGGGCGAGTACTCCGAGGTCGGCGGCCGGCTCTACCGCGGCCGGCCCGAGGAGATGGCCGTCCAGGAGTCCGTGTTCACCCGCGCCGGCGTCACCCGGATCGCCCGCTACGCCGCCGAGCTGGCCCAGCGCCGCACGGGCCGGCTGGTCTCGGCCACGAAGTCCAACGGCATCATCCACACCATGCCGTTCTGGGACGAGGTCGTGGAGGCCACGGTCGCCGAGTACCCGGGCGTGACGGTCGAGAAGGTCCTCATCGACGCGCTGGCCGCCCGGATGGTCCTCAAGCCGCGGAGCGTCGACGTGATCGTCGCCTCCAACCTCTTCGGCGACATCCTCTCCGACCTCGCCGCCGGGGCGGCCGGCTCGATCGGTGTCGCCCCCAGCGCGAACCTGAACCCGGAGAAGACCCACCCGTCCATGTTCGAGCCGGTGCACGGCTCCGCCCCCGACATCGCCGGACAGGGCATCGCCAACCCCGTGGGCACGATGTGGGCGGCCGCCATGATGCTGGACCACCTCGGGGAGACCGGGGCGGCCCGGCACCTGGAGTCCGCCTTCGAGCAGACCATGGCCGGCGGCACCCTGACCGGGGACCTCGGCGGGACGGCGAGCACGGAGCAGTTCACGCAGGCCGTGCTGGCCCGGTGCACCGACGCCCCCTGACGCAGGAGGTGGCACGACAGGGGGGCCCGTGGACACCCACGGGCCCCCCTGTGCCGGGACGAGGACGGGCTAGATCACCAGGCCCAGGGCGAAGGGCCCGATGAGCACGGTGAAGATCGTGATCAGGATGACGCCCACGATGTTGAGGACGATGCCGCCGCGCACCATCTCGGCGATCTTGACCTGGCCGGTGGCGAAGACGATGGCGTTGGGCGGGGTGCCCACGGGGAGCATGAACGCGCACGTGGCCGCCAGCGCCGCCGGGATGAGCAGCGTCATGGGGTCCACCCCGATGCCGACGGCGACGCCGCCCAGGATCGGGATGAACGTGGCCGCCGTGGCGGTGTTGGACGTGATCTCGGTCAGGAGCAGGACGATCGTGACCACCGCCGCGAGCAGCAGGACGATCGGCAGCGCGCCGAGCCCGGAGACCTGCGCGCCGAACCAGGCGTCCAGGCCCGTGCCGGCCACGGCCGCGGCGAGCGACAGGCCGCCGCCGAAGAGCAGGAGCACGCCCCACGGGAGGCCCTCCTCGGCGTCCTTCCACTCCAGGGTCATGTTGCCCTGCTTGTCGCCGGGGAGCAGGAAGAGCAGCACGCCGGCGCCGATGGCGACCACCGTGTCGTCGAAGAGGTCCAGCCAGGGCAGCTGCTCGCCGATGGTGCCGATGCCGGACAGCAGCCCCGGGACGATCCAGAAGAACGCGGCGATGACGAACACAGCCAGCACGGTCTTCTCGCCCTTGCTCATGGGCCCCAGGGCGGCGATCTCCTCGTTGATCAGCTCCTTGCCGCCGGGCACCTCCGCCAGGTTGAAGCGGAAGATGACGCGGGTGATGAGCAGCCAGGCGAGGCCGATGAAGACCACCACGATCGGCACGCCGAGCATCATCCACTGCGCGAAGCCCACGGTCCGGTCCAGCTCGTCGCTGATGTAGCCGGCCACGATGGCGTTGGGCGGGGACCCCAGCAGGGTGCCGAGGCCGCCGATGGTGGCGGCCCAGGCGATCGCCAGGACCAGGGCCACGCCGAACAGGCGCACGTCGCGGTCGTCGATGACGTCGCTGATGGCCTTGCCGCCGCGGATGTCCTCGCCCATGGCCTCGGTCTCGGCCCGGGTGCCGGCGTTGCGGCTGTTCTCGACCACCAGGGTCAGCACGGACAGCCCGATCGGCAGCATCATCAGCGTGGTCGCTGTGTTGGAGACCCACATGGAGAGGAAGGCTGTGGAGATCATCAGGCCGAGGATGATCTGCCGCGGGTGGGTGCCCACCCGGCGCAGGGTCAGCAGCGCGATCCGGCGGTGCAGGTTCCACTTCTGCATCGCGATCGCGATCAGGAAGCCGCCGAGGAACAGGAACACGATCGGGTTGGCGTAGGGTGCGGTCGTCTCGGCCACGGTGAGCGCCGTGAGCACCGGGAAGAGCACGATGGGCAGCAGCGAGGTGATGGACAGCGGCACCGCCTCGGTCATCCACCAGACCGCCATCAGCGTGGCGACCGCACCCACCACCCGGGCGTCGGCCGAGACGTCCGCGCCGCCGAGCAGGAACCAGACCAGGAAGGCCAGCAGCAGGCCGAGGCCGCGGAAGAGCCAGGTCTTCGCCGCCGGGCGGGCAGGTTCGCGGTCGTCGGGCTCGTAGTCGAACTCGCCCTGCTCGGGGACGATCTTTCCGGGGCGCTCGCTCATGTGATCCACCTCATGGTCTCGGGGGCGTGCCCGAAAGGTAGCAGTCACGTCACCGGGCGGCAAGGCGCGCCGCGCCGGGTCATCCGGGGTCCGGGGCGTCCCTGCTCCGGCGCGGGAAACGGTTGCGCAGGTTCTCCTGCGCCACCGCGGAGAGGTTCTCGATCGGCAGCCCGGCCGGGCAGACCTCCACGCAGTCGCCGAGCAGGGAGCAGGGCCCGAACTGCTCCTCGGAGGCGTCGATCACCCGGGCGGAACGCTCGCGGCGCTCGGCGTCGTCCTTGGCCAGCGGCGGCAGCTCCCGCAGCATCGTGCCCACGAACAGCTGGCCGGACCCGTTGGGGCAGGACGCCACGCACGCCCCGCAGCTGATGCAGCCGCCGTTGGCCAGGGCCTTCATCGCCACCGGGAACTTGCCCGCCTTCGCCACGAGGCGCAGCGCCTTCTTGTCCACGGAGAGGTCCCGCTTGACCGGGAAGGACGCCGCCCGCAGCGGCTCGATGCGCACGCGGTCCCCGTCCCGGTAGGCCCCCAGGTGCTGCATACAGCTCGCGGCGTTGCGCTCGGGGCCGTGCGCCACGCCGTCGACCGTCACCCCGCACTTGCCGCAGACCCCTTCGCGGCAGCCGTCGTCGAAGACCACCGGGTCCTCGCCGGCGGCCTCCAGCTGCGCGTTGATCCGGTCGAGCAGCTCGAGCACGGTCATGTCCGGGCTCGCGTCCGGGACGTCGTAGGCCGTGAAGTCCCCGGGCTCCTCCGGGGAGGGCTGGCGCCACACGTCCACGGTCAGGGAGAAGGTGCTCACTCGCTCGGATCCTTGTCGTCTCGAAGAAAGTCGTCTCGAAGAAGGTCGTCCTGCAGGACGTCGTCCCGCAGCAGGGCGTCCCGCGGGAGGTCGTCCCGCAGGCGGGGAAGGGCGGCCACGGGGCTCAGCGCACCGCGCGGGTCAGCACGGCCACCGGGATCGTGGTGTTGCCGGCGGCCACCGCGGCGCCGAACGCGTTCGCGGCGATCCGCAGCCGCCGCTGGAAGCGCCGGTCACCGCCCACGCCCACGTCATTGGCGATCTCCGGGATGCCGTGCACCAGGTGGGCGGCCAGCGCCGCCATGGACAGGGCGTAGGCGGCGGCCACCGGCGGGCGGGAGAGGCTGGCCACGAGATTGGCGTGGGCGCTGCCGTGCTCGAAGTCCCGGGCCGCGGCGGGCCGGGCGCCCAGGGTCAGGTCGAGCACGTGGAAGAGGGTGAACAGCCCGAGCACGCCGCCCGTGCTGCGCATCGAGCGCTTCGCCACCGTCCACGGGGAGCGACGACGACCTCGCGGACGCCGGCCGGTGCGCGGCAGCAGCGTCCCGTTCGCCGCCCAGGACCGCGCGGTGAGCACCGCGGCGGCGCCCGTGTGGACCACGAGGCCGGCTGCGAGCACGCCGCGGGCCGCCCAGAGCACCGTGCCGCGCGGCAGCACGGGGGCGCCCGCCGTGCGGAGGAGCTCGGCGTAGGCGTCGAACTTCTGCGCGCCCTGGTAGACCTTCAGGTTCCCCAGCATGTGCACCAGCACGTAGCCCGAGAACAGGGCGCCGGAGGCGGCCATCGCGAGCTTGAGGTCGGTGTTCGGCAGGGCGGGCAGCAGCCCGTCCGGCGCGGAGCGGGCCGTGCCTGCGGGGCGGGGGGAGTCGTTCACGGCATTCATCCTAGGGGCGGTGCGAGCTGAGACGTCACAAGTCTCAACGTCCTTGCGGAGGGGGTCGCGGACCGTCACGGAGCCGCGCCGAGGGGTCGTTTCCCGCCTCCGCGGCGGCGCGAGGGGTCGTTTTCCGCCGGTGCGAGCAGCTCATTCCGACCGAAAGCGACCCCCCGCGGCCGGAGGAGCGCCGGAAGCGACCCCTCGCGGCGGGGGCTAGCGCCGTGCGGCCAGGACGTCGGCGATGCGCTCGAGGGACTCCTCGTTCTGCAGCGAGGACCGGTCACCGAGCGGGGCGCCCTCCCACAGCTGCGCGAGCAGCCGCCGGGTGATCTTCCCGGACCGGGTCTTCGGCAGGTCCGGGACCGCCACGACCGCCCGCGGCTTGGCGATCGGCCCGATCTCGTGCGCCACGTGCTCGCGCAGGGCCGCGGTCAGCTCCTCCGCCGGGACCCGGGCGGCCTCGGGGGTCAGCACCACGTAGGCGAGCACCGCGTGCCCGGTCAGCTCGTCGCGCACCGGCGCGGCACCGGCCTCCACCACCCACGGGTGGGTGACGAGCGCCGACTCGATCTCGATGGTGGACAGCCGGTGCCCGGAGACGTTGATGACGTCGTCGACCCGCCCCAGGATGTAGATGTCCCCCTCCTCGTCGTAGCGGGCGCCGTCCCCGGCGAGGAACCAGCCCTGCTCGGCGTAGGCCTGCCAGTAGGAGGAGAGGTAGCGCTGCGGGTCGCCCCACACGGTGCGGGCCATCGAGGGACCGGTCCGGTCCACCACCACGAAGCCCTGCACCCCGGGCGGGACCGTCTCCCCGGCCTCGTCGACCACGCGGGTGGAGATCCCCGGGACCGCCCGGGTCGCGCAGCCGGGCTTGAGCGCGGTGCGCGGGGCTCCGTCGTCGAACGTCCCCGGGGGCGCGAACTGGGGGTCGTGCGGCCGCGGGGACATCACGGTGGCGCCGGTCTCGGACTGCCACCACGTGTCCACGAACGGCACCTCGTCCCTGCCCAGCTGCGCGCGCAGCCAGCGCCAGGCCTCGGGGTTGATCGACTCGCCCACGGAGCCGAGCAGCCGGATCGAGTTGAGGTTGTAGAGCGGCGGGACGCCCTTCGGGAACGCGCCCATCAGGGAGCGGATCAGCGTGGGCGCCGTGTAGTAGGCGGTGACCCCGTAGCGCTCGACCACCTCGAAGTGCCGGCCCCAGTGCGGGGTGTTCGGGGTGCCCTCGTAGATCACCTCGGACACGCCGTTGACCAGCGGCCCGTAGATCTCGTAGGTGTGCGCGGTGACCCACGCGAGGTCCGCGGTGCACCAGTGGACGGTCGAGTCCACCTTCGCGGGGTCGTTGACGGTGGCCAGCTCGTCCGGGCGCAGCACGCCGTCCTCGTCCTCGACGTCGGGCAGCAGGTCGAACAGCAGCGCGTGGGTGTAGGCGGTCTGCACGAGGTAGCCGCCCATCGTGTGCACCAGGCCCTTGGGCCGTCCGGTGGTCCCGGAGGTGTAGATGATGAACAGCGGCGTCTCGGCGTCGAACGCCTCGGGCACGTGCACGTCGGACTGGTCGGCGATCAGCTCGTGCCACCACACGTCCCGCCCGCGCGTCCACGGGACCGCGTCCTCCTCCTTGGAGTGCGTCCCCCGGGTGCCCCGCGGCAGGTCCGTGCGTCCGGGCCGGGAGGTGCGGCGCACGACGACGACGTGCTCGACCGCGTTGTCACCGCTGCAGGCCTCGTCGGCCACGGCCTTCACGGGCACCACGGCGCCGCGCCGGTGCTGCCCGTCCGTGGTCACGAGGACCTTGGCGCCGGTGTCCTCGACGCGGAAGCGCAGCGCCTCGGCGGAGAACCCGCCGAAGACCAGGGAGTGCACCGCGCCGATGCGGGCGCAGGCCAGCGTGATGATGACGGTCTCCGGGATGACGGGGAGGTAGATCACCACCCGGTCGCCCTGCTCCACGCCCAGGGCGAGCAGGGCGTTGGCGGCGCGGGAGACCTCCCGCTGCAGGTCGGCGTAGGTGTAGACCAGCCGGTCCCCGGGCTCTCCCTCGAAGTACAGGGCTACGTGGGCGCCGCGGCCGGCCTCGACGTGGCGGTCCACGCAGTTGTGGGCCACGTTGAGCCTGCCGCCCTCGAACCACGCGATCTCCGGGACCGACCAGGTGGGGCCGCCCTGCTCGTCCGTCCCGAGCCGCCGCGGGGCCTCGAAGCGGTGCGCGGTGGTCCACGGCCGCGCCCAGTCGAGGCGCGACGCCTGCGCCTCCCAGAAGGCGATCCGGGCCTCGTCCGAGACCAGGGCGGGATTGGGGGTGGGGGAGGAGGGGTCGCTCCAGCTGAAGCTCACGGTGCTGCTGTCCTTTCCGGCCGGCACGGACGACGGTTCCACTGTGCCAGGCGCACGTGTCAGGCCCATTTCTTGGCGGCCCACTTCTCGAAGACCCCCAGCAGCGCGTCCGTCGCCTTGCCGAGCACCGCGAGCAGCACGATGGCGAGGAGCAGGCGGTCGGTGCGGCCGTTGTTCTGCGAGTCGGTGAGCAGCCAGCCCAGGCCCATGGAGGCGCCCAGCAGCTCGGCGGCCACGAGGAACAGCCACGCCTGGGCCAGGGCCAGGCGCAGCCCCGAGATGACCGACGGCATGACGGCCGGCAGCTGCACCGTGGTGAGCAGGCGCAGCCCGTGCAGCCCGAACGCCCGCGCCGCCTCGATGAGGTTGCGGTCCACGTGCTGCAGGGCCGCGGAGACGGTGGTGTAGACCGGGAAGAACGCGCCGATGGCCACCAGCGTGACCTTGGAGTCCTCCCCGAGGCCGATCCACAGCAGCAGCAGCGGCACCCACGCCAGGGACGGCACCGCCCGGAACGCCCCGATCGTGGGGCCCACCAGTGTGGAGCCCCAGCGGGAGAGGCCGATGAAGGACCCGGCCACGAGGCCGAGCCCGGCGCCGATCAGGAAGCCGATCAGCACGCGCTGGGTCGAGATGCCCACGTGGGTCCACAGGTCCCCGCCGGCCAGCAGGCCGATCCCGGCCTCGAGCACCGCGAGCGGGGCCGGCAGCTGCACGGCGCTGAAGACGCCGGCGGTGGACAGCACGTGCCACAGCACCAGCAGCGCGGCGGGCAGCAGCAGGCCCAGCCCGGTGCGCAGCAGCGGCCGCCGCCGGGGGGCCGCGGCGGGGGCGTCCTCGAGACGCTGCGCCTCCTCGGCGGGGGCCAGGGGCTGCGTCACTGCCCGGCCCCGACCAGCTCGGCCGCGCGGGAGGCGTCGGCGTTCTCGGCGTAGGAGCTCTCCACGATGCTCCCGAGCGCCTCGTCGATCTGCTCCTGGCCGGCCACGTCGTCGGACTCCACGAAGATCGGCCCGACCTTCTCGAGGACCGCCAGCTGCTCGTCGCCCGGCACGTGGTCGATGTCCAGGTTGGTGCGCTCGAGCACCTTCTCGGCCACGGACAGCTCGATCCCGGCCGCCTCGGCGAGCAGCTGCGAGGTCTCCTCCGTGTTCTCCTGCGCCCACTGCCGGGCGTAGGCGTAGACGTCCACCACGGTCTGGGCGGCCTCGGGCTGCTCCTCGAGGAAGCTCTCGTGGGCGTTGAGGAAGCCGTAGGTGTTGAAGTCGACGTTGCGGTAGAACAGCTCCGCGCCGTTCTCCTCCGCGGCGGCCATGATCGGGTCGAGCCCGGACCAGGCGTCCACCTGGCCGTTCTCCAGGGCGGCGCGGCCGTCGGCGTGCTGCAGGTTCTGGATCGTGACGTCCCCGGCGTCCACCCCGGCCTCGTCGAGGGCCTGGAGCAGGAAGAAGTACGGGTCGGTGCCCTTGGTCGCGGCCACGGTGCGGCCCTCGAGGTCCGCGACCTCCTGCACCTCGCTGCCGGCGGCGGTGACCAGGGCGGACCACTCCGGCTGCGAGTAGAGGTCGATCACCCGGATCGGGGTGCCGTTGCTGCGGGCCAGCAGCGCCGCGGAGCCCGCGGTGGAGCCGATGTCCACCGCCTCCGCACGCAGCGCCTCGTTGGCCTTGTTCGACCCGGCGGACTGCACCCACTCCACCTCGATGCCCTCCTCGGCGAACGCGGTCTCGAGCCAGCCCTTCTCCTTGATCACCACGGAGAGCGGGTTGTAGGTGGCCCAGTCCACGCGGACGGTGCCGTCCCCGGCGGCCTCCGCGGGCGGCTCACCGGAGCCCTCACCGGCCATGCACCCGGTCAGGCCGAGGGCCAGGACGGCGGCGAGTGCGGGGACGGTGCGGACGGAGCGCTGGGGCAGGGGCATGGCGGAGCCTTTCGTGGTGGACGGACGGTGCCGGGCGGCGCGGGCGGGTGCCGCCGCTGGTCCGGGGAGGGGAATCGGGGTGGGGGCGGGCCGCGTCAGCGGGTCGCGGGGTGGTGGGTGTCGACGCCGAGGTGGCCGAGGAGTTGCACGCGCAGCTCGGCGAGGACCTCGGAGGCCCGGTCCCGGGGGCGCTCGCCGGGGACGGCGAGGATCGTGCTGATCGAGGCCGGGGCGGTGGGCCCGGTCCGGCCCAGGACCACGATCCGGTCCGCGAGCTGCAGCGCCTCGTCGACGTCGTGGGTGACGAGCAGGACGGTGGTGGGCTGGGCCGCGTGGATCGTGAGCAGCAGGTCCTGCATCTTCAGGCGGGTCAGGGCGTCGAGCGCGCCGAAGGGCTCGTCGAGCAGCAGGACCCCGGGATTGCGGGCCAGGGCCCGGGCCAGGGACGCGCGCTGGGCCATGCCGCCGGAGACCGCGCGGGGACGGTGGCCGGCGTGCGCGGTGAGCCCCACCAGGCGCAGCAGGTCGTCGATCACGGCGTCCCCCTCGTCCCGGGGGAGTCCGCGGGGCAGGCCCAGGCGGACGTTCTCGCGCACCGAGCGCCACGGCAGCAGGCGGGGCTCCTGGAAGGCGACCGCGCAGCGCGGGTCGATGCCGGACACGGGGGTGCCGTCGATGAGCACCCGTCCGGCCGAGGCGGTGTCGAGCCCCGCGGCGGCCCGCAGCAGCGTGGACTTGCCGCACCCCGAGGGCCCCAGGACCGCCAGGACCTCGCCGGGCCGGGCCGTGACGTCGACGTCCTGCAGGACGTGGTGGGTCTCGCGGCCGGACGGGAAGGCCTTGCCGACGTGCTCGAAGGCCACGGAGAAGGCGCGCTTCGCGGTGCCCGGTGCGGTGGCCGGCGCAGAGCCCAGCAGGGAAGTGCTCATGATCAACTCCATCGGTCCTGGCATTAGCACCTCGCACGGAGGATCAGACGGATCCGTGCCGGTTGCTGCGACGTCGACGAGCCAGGTCTCTCAGCCGCTCCGGATGGTTACACCACCAATTGAACGTCCTCGGCGTGTTCCCTGGCAAATCCGTCGCATCCGTGGTGATCGCGACACATCGCTGGCACGGGAGCCCTCCGTGCCCCACCATGGACCCATGACGAGCCGCAGAAGCCCGGCCCGGGCGGACCTGGTGCGCGACGCCTGCGCGGCGTTCGGCGCGGTCCTCGACGGGCTCGGCGACGACGACTCCTGGGCCGCCACTGGCTGCCCGGGGTGGTCGGTCCGGGACCTCACCCACCACTGCGCGATGGACGCCCTGCGGGGGCTGGTCGCGCTGCACACGCCCACCACCGCCCGCCCCGACCGGGACGCCGCGACCTACTGGACCGACTGGGGCGGCGATCCCGCGGGGGCCGCCGAGGCCCGGCGCCACACCCGCGTGGCCGCGTCCATGGTCCTGGACTGGGAGCCGGTGCGCGCCCTCCACCGCGAGACCACCCGGGCGCTCGTGCACGCCGCGCAGCACTGCGGCGACGGCGCGGTCCGCACCCAGGGGCACGTGCTGCGCGTCGAGGACCTGCTGAGCACCCTCGCGGTGGAGGCCACGGTCCACCACCTGGACCTGATCCAGCACCTGGACGGCTCCCCGGGTCCCGCCGTGGACGGGCTCGCCGAGGTCCGCCGGGTCCTCACCGACCTGTGGGAGCGGGAACCGCTCGAGCACTGGAGCGACGAGCACTTCGCCCGCGTGGGCACCGGCCGGGCGGAGCTGACCGCCCAGGAGCGTGCGGAGCTGGGCGCGCACGCGGACCTCCTGCCGCTCTTCTCCTGACCCTCCCCCCTCCGCGAGGTCGCCGACACGTGCAATCCCGCGGAGGAAGAAGGAGGGGGAACGGGTTCCGTGCCAGGCTGGGGGCATGAGCCGCAACGACCCCGCCGTCATCGACCGCCTCATGGCACGGCCCGGCCGGTGGGCCGTGGTGGGGCTGACCGGCAACACGGCCCGTCCGGCGCACTCGGTGGCGAAGCGGATCCGGGACGACCTCGGCATGACGATCGTCCCGGTCAACCCGAAGGGCGAGCCGGTGCACGGCGAGTCCGGCCACCGCACGCTCGCCGAGGTCCCGGGGCCGATCGACGTGGTGGACTGCTTCGTGAACTCCCGCCGCGTCGGCGCGGTGGTGGACCAGGCCATCGCCGTGGGCGCCGCCGCGGTGTGGCTGCAGCTGGGCGTCGTCGACGAGGACGCCGCCGCCCGGGCGGAGCGGGCCGGCCTCGACGTGGTCATGGACACCTGCCCCCTGATCGAGCTCCGGTCCCTGCTCCGGCGGGGCTGGACCCTGGACCCGGGCCGGACCCCGCCGCTCGCCCCGCCCGGCTGAACGACCCGGCTGAGCGACCCGGCGGAGCCGCCCGAACCGGGTGGGCGCAGGCCCGATGCGGGCCGGGACCGTCCCCGTGCGGCGGGACCGCACAGGGGTTGCACCCGGTCAGGGGCCACCCGCTAAGCTGTCCCCCGACGACGATGACGAGTCCCGACACGAAGCTCTGGCTGGTCGGGCGGCAACCCTCTCCCGTAGCGGGGTGCCCCAGATGAACATCGGGCCGCGGTGCACGTGCTCCGCGGCAAGTACGGCGCCCACCAGTGCGTCGGACCCGCGGGCAGGTCTCCACGACGCACGGGCGCGGGTCGGCATCGACCCGGGAGGAACACCCCATGAGCAAGCGCATCGCCCTGAACGCCTTCGACATGACCTGCGTGGGCCACCAGGCCCCCGGTCTGTGGAAGCACCCCCGCTCCCGGGCGGACGAGTACAACACGATCGAGTACTGGACGGACGTCGCCCAGGTCCTGGAGAAGGGGCTCTTCGACGCGCTGTTCCTCGCGGACGTCGTCGGGTACTACGACGTCTACCAGAACTCCGCGGCCCCGGTGATCCGGGACGCCACCCAGATCCCGGTCAACGACCCCTTCATGCAGATCTCCGCGATGGCGGCCGTGACGAAGCACCTCGGCTTCGGCGTGACGAGCGCGATCACCTACGAGCAGCCGTACCCGCTCGCCCGGAAGTTCGCGACCCTCGACCACCTCACGAAGGGCCGGATGGGCTTCAACGTGGTGACGTCCTACCTGAAGTCGGCCGCCGAGAACCACGGGCTGACGGAGCAGATCTCCCACGACGAGCGCTACGAGATCGCCGAGGAGTTCATGGAGGTCTGCTACAAGCTCTGGGAGGGCTCCTGGGAGGACGGCGCGGTCCGGCGCGACCGGGTCAACGGGGTCTTCGCCGACCCGGCGCTCGTCCACCCGATCCAGCACCACGGCAAGTACTTCGACGTCCCCGGCATCGGGCTGACCGAGCCGTCCCCGCAGCGCACGCCGCTGATCTTCCAGGCCGGGGCCTCCTCCCGCGGGCGGGCGTTCGCCGGCCGCCACGCGGAGGCGGTGTTCGTGGGCGGCATCCGCCCGGACCTGACCCGGGTGGTGACCGACAAGCTGCGCGACGAGGCGGAGGCCGGCGGGCGGAACCGGGACGACCTCAAGATCTTCGCCATGCTGCACGTGATCGTCGACGAGACCGACGCGAAGGCCGAGCAGAAGCGCCGCGACTACGAGCGGTACGCGGACACCGACGGCGCGCTGGGCCTCGTGGGCGGCTGGTCCGGGCTGGACCTGGGCCGCTACGACGAGAACGACGTCCTGGAGTACATCAAGACCGACTCGATCCAGTCCTTCCTGACCCCCTTCACCACGGCCGACCCGCACAAGAAGTGGACGATCGAGGAGGTCGCCAAGCACATCTCGATGGGCGGCATGGGCGTGCCGATCGTCGGGTCCCCGCAGACCGTGGCCGACGAGCTCGAGCGGTGGATCGACGAGGGCGGGCTGGACGGCATCAACCTCGCCTACCACGTGTCCCCGGGCTCGTTCGAGGACTTCGTGGAGTGGGTCGTGCCGGAGCTGCAGAAGCGCGGCCGCTACCGCACCGGCTACGAGGGCACCACGCTGCGCGAGAACCTCTACGGCAAGGGGCAGACCAAGGTGCTCGGCACCCACCCCGCCGCCGCGTTCCGGGGCGCCTACGCGGGCAGGCCCTCCGCCGCGGACACCCCCGCCCGCCAGCTGGCCCTCTGACCCCCGTCCCCTGACCCCGCGGCTCCGCCGAGAGCACGGGGCAGGGCACGGACGAGGGGCCCCCGCGTGCGGGGGCCCCTCGTCCGTGCCGGGTCAGGACGCCGGTGCGGCGCTCCAGCGCAGCAGGGCCGCGACGTCCGTGCCGTGGGGCAGCGCCCCCGGCGGCACGAAGACGGGGCGGCCGTCGGTCAGCACCGCGGCGCGCACCAGCGCGGCGTCGGCGGAGACCCGGCCCAGCACGCCGGCGCCCACGGCCTCCGACTCCTCCAGGGCGATCCACGGCTCGGCGTCCAGGGCGATGAGCTGCTGCTCCGTGTCCAGGTGGGTGTCGTCGATCAGCAGCGTCTCCGCCTGGGCCTGCTGCAGGGCGGAGACCACGGGCGCCATCCCCGAGACGGCGGTGGGGTCCGCGCGTCCCTGCTGCTCGGCGAGCCGCTCGAGCAGCGCCTGCTGGCGGTGCGCCACGACCTCCGCCACGCGCTCCTCGACCTGGTGGTCGAAGTCGGCGGACTTGCTGCCCTCCGCCCGGGTGTTGGCGTCCACGACGCTCAGCATCCCCCGGCTCGCCTTGGACAGCTGCTCCTCGACCAGGCCCCGGGCCCGCAGGTCCCCGGCCAGGACGACGAGCTGGGCCCCGCTCTCGGCCACGACCTTGTCGATCTGCTCGGCCACCTGCTCGGTGTTGCGCCGCCACACGTCCTCCGTGTGCCGCTGCCAGCGCCCCTGCGACCAGCCGCCCCCGGGGAACTTCTTCAGGTGCTCGGTCTCGCCCTCGATCTGCTGCTCGTCCGCGGCCCGGACGCGGCTGGCGTGCTGGAGGCAGATCTCGCCGCCGTCCCGGCCCACCTCGGCGACCACGTACGGGAAGTCGTCCGGGCGGTGCCGGAACAGGGGAGTGAGATCGGGGACGTCCTCCACCTGGACGACACCGCTGCCGGCCCGGGGCCCGGGGAGGACCTCGTCGATCTCCACGGTGCCTCCGCGCACCAGCAGGTACCGGCACACCGGGTCCGGCACGCCCTCGGCCGGGCGCACGGCGGCCTCCACCGCGGCGAGGTCGGCCTTGCTCGCACCCTGGCGCTCCAGCTCTCGGCAGATGTTCTCCGGAAGCACGTCGATGGCGTGCAGCGAGTCGACGGTGCCGGTGCTGATGTCCGTGTACACGGTGCACCAGGGGCCCTTGCTCTTGAACAGTTCGGCGTAGCGGTGGAATCGGCTCGTCATGATCGACAACTCCTGCTGTTGAGCGGTGCTTCCTGTGGTGCAGACCACGTTATCCGACCACCAGGGGGCTGGGAACAGACGACCCGACGAGTAGGGTCGGAGGCACACGACCGGCCCCACGGCCGGTGGTCCCGCAGGTCCCACGACGCAGGAGGCAGTCATGAGCGACGTACCCGAGTACGACGAGGCCGACCGGCTCGAGCAGTCGATCGACGCCGATCAGCAGGATCTCGACGACCAGGACGAGGAGGCTCCGGTGCACGCGCCCGACCGCTCGGAGGCGTCCTCCCTCGAGGCGAACCCCGACGACCTCGTGGAGCAGGACCAGGAGGTCGTCCTCGACGAGCCGCAGGAGGTCTCCACGCTCGAGGAGGAGTGAGCCGCGCACCGCGCGGGGGCACGGACCCCGCGCGGTGCGTCACACCGCGGACCAGCCGCCGTCCGAGGGCATGATCACGCCGTTGACGTTGGAGGCGTCGTCGCTCGCGAGGAAGGCGATGACGGCGGCGACCTGCTCTGCCGTGGCCGTGGCGCCGGGGGCGACCGCGTTGGTGCGGATGCCGTCCGCGGCGTGCGTGAGGGCGGTGCTCTTCGTCAGCCCGGCCACGGCGTGCTCGGAGGCGGTGTAGGCCGCGCCCGCGGCGGAGCCGCGCAGGGCCGCCTCGGAGGCCACGTTGACGATCGCATCCCGTCCGGAGGCCCGGAGCAGCGGGATCGCCGCGCGGGCCACGGCGCCGCCCTCTTCATGGTGGTGCGGAACGGGCCCGGAAAAACTTCTCGGAAAAAATGTGACCTGCTGCATCCACGGAGGGGTCCACGGCGGTAGTACGGGTGCAAGGTCGATTCCGCTTCCGCCAGGGAGCCCGTTCAAGGAGCAGTTACCATGCGCAAGACCCTTTCCGCCGCAGCAGTCCTCGGCCTCGGTGCCGGTGCCCTCAGCATGAGCCCGGCGTTCGCCGCCGAGCACGCCGAGCTCTCCGTGCTCCACGGCGTCCCCGACACCGTCGTGGACGTCTACGTCAACGGTGAGCTCACCCTCGACGACTTCGAGCCGGGCACCCTGGCCGGCCCGCTGGAGCTGCCCGCCGGCAGCTACGACCTGGCCATCACGGCCCCCGACGCCGCCGACGCCTCGGAGCCGATCATCGGTCCCGTCACCGCCGAGCTGCAGACCGGGATGAGCTACACGGCCGCGGCCCACCTCGACGCCGAGGGCAACCCCACGGCCGCGCTGTTCACCAACGACATGTCCGAGATCGAGGCCGGGAAGTCGCACCTGACCGTCCGGCACGTGGCCGCGGCCCCGGCCGTGGACGTCCTCGCGGGCGACCAGGCGATCATCACCGGGCTCGAGAACCCGAACGAGGAGACCCTCCCGGTCGACGCCGGCACGGTCTCGGCGTCCGTGGCCGCCGCGGGCACCACCGACCCGGTCATCGGCCCCGCCGATCTCGAGCTCGCCGAGGGCACCCACAACATCGTGTACGCGTGGGGCTCCCTCGAGGCCGGGAACCTGGACCTCGCCGTCCAGACCCTGGAGGGCATGGAGCAGGCGCCCGAGGCCGTGCCGGGCGGCCAGTCCGGCCTCGCGGCCCAGGAGCAGCGCACGATGCTGACCGCCGGCCTCGCGGCCGCCGGTGCGCTCGGGCTGATCGGCGCGGCGTACGGTGCCCGCCGGGTGCTCGCGGGGAACCGCCGGTAGTGAGCGGTCCTGACAGGCACGGTCCGGGTGCGCGGCAGGCTGCGGCCCACCGCGCGCCCGGACCGACAACTCCCGGCACCCGTCGTCGTCGTCTGGCGGCGGTGGGTGCCGGGGCGGTCGCCTCGGTGTCCCTGCTCGCGGCAGCGGCCGTCACCGCTCTCCCGGAGAGCGGGGCCGTGCCGCCCGCGAACTCCCTGGCGGCGGGACCGTACCAGGGCGAGGAGGCGGTGCCGGCACTCGCCGGCCTCGACCGTCCGGTCTCCGCGGAGGCCCCGGCGCAGTCCGCCGCGGCACCCGCGGAGATCCCGGTCGCTCCCGCCACCCAGGCGCCCGCCGAGAAGGTACCCGCCCCCGTGCGGGTGGTCGTGGACGGCTCCCCGATCGACATGCCGGTGGTCCCGGTGGGGGTCGAGGACAACGGGGCCATGACCATCCCGGACAACCACGTGGAGCTGGGCTGGTACCGGTACGGTCCGTCCCCCGGGGCGGACGAGGGCGCCGCGGTCGTCGCCGGCCACGTCGACACCCTCACCGAGGTCACGCCGATGGCGCGGCTCAAGGACGTGCCGGTCGGGGCGGAGGTCCGCGTGGAGCGCGCGGACGGGAGCGTCCAGCGCTACCGCACCGAGTCCGTCCAGCACGTGCACAAGAAGTCCCTCGCGGAGGCGGACCTGTTCCGCCGGACCGGCGAGCCGGTGCTCCACCTCGTGACGTGCGGCGGGGAGTGGCTCGAGGAGATCGGGGACTACGAGGACAACGTGGTGCTGCGGGCGGTCCCGGTGCCCTGAGCGGCGGAGGGAGGCGAGAGGCGCATGACCGGATGGCCGGTGTCCACTAGGCTGGGCACGACTCGTGCGCCCGGGCACCGCCCGGCCGCCCGCGACCACGACCTCCGCCCCACGAGGAGTCCTTCCACGATGCCGCCGCCGCCCCCGGACTGGGGACCCGAGCTCGACGCCGCGTTCGCCGCGGGGGACGAGCAGGCGCTGAGTGCCGCGTACCGGCACTGCGCCGGGGTCATCCGGGGTCTCGCCCTCCGGGCGCTGCGCGACGACGCGGGTGCCGACGACGTGGTGCAGGAGGTCTTCATCCGGGCGTGGAAGTACCGGTCCGGCTACCGCCCCGAGCACTCCTCGGCCCCCGCCTGGCTCATCGGGATCGCGCGCAACTGCATCGCCGACGCCGCGAGGACCGCCGGCCGCGAGGCGGAGCGGCGCCAGGCGGACGCGGTGCGCACCGACCGGGAGCCGCGGCACGAGGAGTCGGACCTGCTGGTGGACCGGCTCGTGGTGCGGGCGGAGGTCGAGCGGCTCGGGCCCCCGAAGTCGACGATCATGGCGCTGGCGTTCTACGAGGAGCTCACGCACCAGCAGATCGCACAGCACCTGGACCTGCCCCTCGGCACGGTCAAGAGTCATCTGAGGCGCGGCCTCACGAACCTACGAACACGATTGGGAGACGGTCATGGCACACCTGAGTGAGGAGTCGCTGACGCTCCTGGCTCTGGGTGAGGCCCTCGACCCCCAGAGCCGGGAGCACGTCGCCTCCTGCCCGGACTGCACGGCCGAGCTCGCGTCCCTGCAGCGCGTCGTGCACGCCGGCCGGGCCGAGGCGCCCGCCGTGACGGCGCCCGGCCCCGGGGTCTGGGCTGCGATCCACGCCGAGCTGGGCCTCTCCGACGAGGTCGCGGCGGATCCGCTCGCCGGTACCCGGGACGGCGCCCGCGGCGACACCGCCGCCGAGGACAGCGCCGGCACCGTCGGCGCCCCCACGGGCTCCGCGGCCGGCCCGCGGGGCGACGACGGCGCAGGGCGCGGCGGGGCGACCGTCGTCGACCTCGACGC
>NZ_PDDL01000229.1:0-1530 GCF_020833785.1 Kocuria sp. CCUG 69068 | reverse complement strand
TCGCCGGCGTCATGGCGCTGCTGATCCGCGCCGAGCTCTTCGCCCCGGGCATGCAGATCCTGGAGACCAAGGAGCAGTACAACCAGCTGTTCACCATGCACGGCACGCTGATGCTGCTGATGTTCGGCACCCCGCTGTTCGTCGGCTTCGCCAACGTCATCGTCCCCCTGCAGATCGGCGCCCCCGACGTCGCCTTCCCGCGGCTCAACGCCCTGGCGTTCTGGTTCTTCCTGTTCGGCTCGCTGATCGCGACCGCCGGCTTCCTCACCCCGCAGGGCGCGGCCTCCTTCGGCTGGTACGCCTACGCACCGCTGAGCAACGCTTCTTTCACCCCAGGCTCCGGTGGTGACCTGTGGGTGTTCGGCCTGATTTTGTCCGGTTTCGGCACGATCATGGGCGCGGTCAACTTCATCACCACGATCATCGCGATGCGCGCCCCCGGCATGACCGTGTGGCGGATGGGCCTGTTCACCTGGAACACGCTCATCACCTCGCTGCTCGTGATCATGGCGTTCCCGCCTTTCACCGCTGCACTGTTCGCCCTCGGCATGGACCGGACCCTGGGTGGGCACATCTTCGACCCGGCCAACGGCGGGGCGGTGCTGTGGCAGCACCTCTTCTGGTTCTTCGGCCACCCCGAGGTCTACATCCTGGCGCTGCCGTTCTTCGGCATCGTCTCCGAGATCATCCCGGTGTTCTCCCGCAAGCCGCTGTTCGGCTACAAGGGCCTCGTGTTCGCGACCATCACCATCGCCGCGCTGTCGGTGACCGTGTGGGCCCACCACATGTACGTGACCGGAGCCGTGTTCTTGAGCTTCTTCGCGTTCATGACCATGATGATCGCCGTACCCACCGGGGTGAAGTTCTTCAACTGGATCGGCACGATGTGGCAGGGCTCGATCACCTTCGAGACCCCCATGCTGTGGGTCCTGGGGTTCATGTTCACCTTCCTCTTCGGCGGCCTGACCGGGGTGATCCTCGCTGCCCCGCCGCTGGACTTCCACCTCAATGACTCCTACTTCGTGGTCGCCCACTTCCACTACGTCATCTTCGGCACCGTGGTGTTCGGCATGTTCGCCGGCTTCTACTTCTGGTGGCCCAAGTTCACCGGCAAGATGCTCAACGAGCGGATCGGCAAGATCCACTTCTGGCTGCTGTTCCTCGGCTTCCACATGACCTTCCTGATCCAGCACTGGCTCGGGGTCTCAGGGATGCCCCGGCGCTACGCGGACTACCTGCCGGAGGACAACTTCACCTGGATGAACCAGATCTCCACGGTCGGGGCGATGCTCCTCGGCGTCTCGATGATCCCGTGGTTCTGGAACGTCTACACCACCTGGCGCAACGGCACCAAGGTCGAGGTCGACGACCCCTGGGGCTTCGGCGGATCCCTGGAGTGGGCCACGTCCTGCCCGCCGCCGCGGCACAACTTCACCTCGCTGCCGCGCATCCGCTCCGAGCGGCCGGCGCTGGACCTGCACCACCCGGAGCTGGCCGCGGAGTCCCCGCAGCAGTCCCCGGTCGACGACG
>NZ_PDDL01000228.1:0-1645 GCF_020833785.1 Kocuria sp. CCUG 69068 | reverse complement strand
CACGGTCCCGCCCGAGACCGACTCCGAGAACCCGGTCCCCGGCGGCGTGCGCACGGAGGTGACGAGGTCCGCGGAGCGCAGCGTCTCGCCGCGCGCCGCGGCGTGCCGGCGGGCGGCGTCGACGAGGACGTCGGCGGGCAGGGCCTCGAAGCCCGCCGTGTGCACGATCGCCACCCCCGCGGCCCGCGCGGCCTCGTGCAGGTCCCGGTCGGTGCGGTGGGCGAGCTGCGACTCGCCCGTCAGGTCCAGGTAGTGGGTGCCCTCCGCGACGCACGCGGCGAGCACCGGGGGCGCCAGCCGCGTGTAGGGCCCCGCGAGGTTCACCAGCACGTCGACCCGCCGGACGAACGCGCGCAGCGAGCCGGGCTCCGCGACGTCGGCGTGCAGGACCTCGGGGACGGGGAGCTCCCGTGCGGCGCACAGCGCTCGCACGCGCTCGGGGTCACGGGCGCCGACGACGACGTCCACCCCCGCCTCGGGCGCCCGCGCCAGGAGATGGGCCAGTGCCACGCGCCCGGTGATGCCGGTGGCGCCGAGAAGGCCCACGACGGGCCGGGACGTCTGCTCGGGTTCCATCCGGCCACTCTAGGGGAACGGCCCGGGCGCCGGCCGGGAACGGGTGCCCCGGCCGGCGCCCCGTCCCTGGTGGCAGTCAGGTCCAGGGCCTACCGTGGCGGTCGAGGACCCGCGCACTCCGACCCGCACGTTCCACCCCGCGCACTCCGACCCGCACGTTCCACCCCGCGCACTCCGACCCGCACGTTCCACCCCGCGCACTCCGACCCGGGAGTCCCGACCCGCGACCCCCGGTCCGTGCCACCCGAGAAAGGCCCCGCCGTGACCGCCTCCCCCGTCAGCACCGGCCGCACCGACCTCCGGCCGACCCGCGCGGACCGCGTCCGCCAGGTCCTGGTCACCGTCAGCGAGATCGCGTGCCTGCTGGGCACGCTCGTCGGCATCGGCGTCTTCGGCACCCGGGTCGAGGAGTCGTCCGGCGGCAGCCTCTCCGCGGACGCCACCCTGCTCGCCCCCGCCGGCACGGCGTTCTCGATCTGGTCGGTCATCTACCTGGGGCTGTTCGCCTACACCGTCTGGCAGTGGCTGCCCTCGCGGACGACGGACCCCCGGGCCCGCGCCACCGGCCGGCTCGCGGCGGCGTCCATGCTCCTCAACGCCGGCTGGCTGCTGGTCACCCAGCAGGGCTGGATCTGGGCCAGCGTCGGGGTCATCGTCGCCCTGGTCCTCGTCCTGGGCCTGCTGGTGGTGCGCCTGACCGAGGTCCCCGGCCGGCGCGGCCCGCTCGACCTGATCGTGGTCGACGGCACCTTCGGGCTGTACCTGGGCTGGGTGTCCGTCGCGACGGCGGCCAACGTGGCGGCCGCCCTCGTGTCCTCGGGCGTGTCGCAGGAGGGCCGGGGCGCCGAGTGGATCGGCGTCGTCGTCGTGCTCGTGCTCGCGGCAGGGGTCGCCGCCATCCAGCGGCGGGTCGGCGGGCGCTGGGCCGTGGCCGCCGCCTCCGCATGGGGGCTGTCCTGGATCGCGGCCGGCCGGGCCACGGACGAGCCGCGGTCCGTGCTCCTGGCCTGGGGCGCGGCCGCGGCGGCGGCCCTGGTGGTGCTGGCCACGGCGTACCTCCGCCGCCGTG
>NZ_PDDL01000227.1:0-1659 GCF_020833785.1 Kocuria sp. CCUG 69068 | reverse complement strand
CAGGTTGACCTGACCTATGGTTTGGTTGCCAGTCGTGGTCGCTAGCTTCCAGCGGTGGTGAGTGCCTGCGGCGTTCGAGCGAGGTCGTATTCGTGCGGGGTGGCGTACTCGAGTGCGGAGTGTCGGCGGCGTCGGTTGTAGAACACTTCGATGTACTCAAAGATCGCGTTCGCCAGCTCGATCCGGGTCTTCCACTTCCGACGGTTCAGCAGTTCGATCTGCATCGTCGACCAGAAGGATTGTGACGCTGGATGCATGCCGCGCGGCAAGGTGGTGTCGACGGGTGTGACTCACAGAATGACCGACCCCGTTCGGTGTCCTCATTGAGAGATATGTCCGCTCGTCGCCCGCCGACTACCGATGGCTTGATCAGGAGCTTGTCCCCTCGGGTGACTCATCACAGTCCTGCCTCATTCGCCGGCGGCCACCGTCGAGTGAATGGAGGACATCATGTTGGAAGACCTGGTGGAACACGTCATTGGCGTGGATCCCGACCGAGATCGCATCACGGCCGCGGTCGTATGCGCCAAGACCCAAGGCGAGCTGGCAGCCAAGACCTTCCCGGCCACGGGGCGGGGTTACCGGGCCGCGCAACGATGGGCAGGAGGCTACTCGAGCCCTTCCCGGAGGGCATGGGCGATCGAATCCAGCGGCAGCTTCGGCGCGGGCCTGGCCACCGCACTGGCTGAGGCCGGGGAGTTCGTCATCGAGTTCGACCACCCCACCAAGCGGGCCACCAAGGACGGCGCGAAATCCGACACGCTTGACGCGGTCCGTGCGGCCAGGGAAAGCCTGGGGCGTTCGAACTGGTCCACCCCACGTTCCCGCGGTGCCCGCGAAGGGCTGCGCACGTTGATCGTCGCCCGTGACAGCGCCAAGCTCGCCCGCGTGGCGGCGATCAACATCCTCAAAGCCCTCGTTGTCACCGCTCCTGAGGACCTGCGCGCCGAACTGCGTGGTCGTCCGTTGGGACAGTTGCTCACCCGGTGCCAGCGACTGCGCCCCGATACCGCCACCGACCCTGAGCTGGCCGCGACCAAGCTGTCGTTGCGCAGCACGGCCACGCGCATCACGGAGCTGACCCGCGAATGCGAGGAACTCGAAGCCGCGATGCTGCCGCTGGTCAAGGCCATGTCGCCCCGCCTCCTGGAGGAACCCGGCATCGGCACCCTGCTCGCCGCCCAGATCCTGATCTCCTGGTCCCACCCCGGGCGCTGCCGCAGCGAAGCCGCCTTCGCCCGTTTGGCCGGCGCCGCCCCGTTGGAGGCCACCTCGGGGCAGACCCAGACCCGCCACCGGCTTTCTCGCGGCGGGGATCGTCAGCTCAACCGCGCCCTGCACCAGGCCGTGTTGATCCGCACGAAGGTTCATCCACCCACCAAGGCCTACCTCGCCCGCCGGATCGCCGAGGGCAAGACCAAGCGCGAGGCGATGCGCTGTCTCAAGCGCTACTACGCCCGCCACGTGTTTCGCGTCCTCGAAGCATCCCCGATGCCCTCTTGACTCCGATAGGAGCATCTCCATCATGGCATTGTCGAGGCCGTCGCCGACGGTGCCGAACGAGGGCAGCAGTCCGGCCGAGCGGATCTTCTGCGTGAACACCCACGAGGTGAATTGGACCCCGTGGTCGGCGTGGACGATTCCGCCGGCACCGGGCTT
>NZ_PDDL01000226.1:0-1666 GCF_020833785.1 Kocuria sp. CCUG 69068 | reverse complement strand
TTCCGATCTGCCCGGCGAGGCCGAGGTGACAGCCGGCCGGGCGGCCGCCGCGGAGGGCGCCCGGCACGAGGCGAGGACCGTCGCCCAGCGCGCCCCGGAGGAGTCCTCCCGCCGGGCGCCGACCGTCGTCGGCGTCGGCGTCAAGGCCGAGGACCTCACCAGCGGCCGGCCCGCCGACCGGGGCTGACCCGCCCCGTCGAGCAGCACCACGGAGGACCCCGACCGGCACGGTCGGGGTCCTCCGTCGTCGCGGACCGTCACGGACCGTCCCGGCCTGCCCGCCCTCCGCGCGGCGGCGTACCGTGGTGCGCACCACAGCACACCCGGGGCCGCCGTCCCGTCCGCCGGGAGAGCGGCCGCCCGTTCCAGGGAGCATCGCCATGACCAGTGCAGACACCATCCGCACCACCGGCACGGAACTGTTCGTCCACCGGGATCCGTCGGCCGTGGACCGTCACTACACGGAGGACTTCGTCCAGCACTCGCCGCTCGCGCCGGACGGGCGCGAGGGTCTCAGGCAGTTCGTGCAGAGCATGCCCGAGGACTTCCGCGTGGACATGGTCCGGATGCTCGACGACCACGGGACGGTGGCCGTCCACTCGGTGTACGAAGGGCTCGGTCCGGAGCCGCTGGTCGGCTTCGACGTCTTCCGGGTGGAGGACGGACGGATCGCCGAGCACTGGGACGTCCTCGAGCCCCTGCGCACGGGCCCCGACGGCGCCCGCCCCCAGCTCGACGGTCCCGTCGCGGTCACGGACCACGAGCGGACGCAGGACAACAAGCGCATCGCCGCCGAGTGGGTCGAGGCCGCCCTCGTCGAGGGCGACCGCCACGCCGTCCAGGACCACATGAGCCCCCGGGGCTGCACCGAGCACACCGGCGGCACGCCGGACGGCCCGCAGCCCGCGTACCAGCGGCTGCGCCGCGTGGTCGGCGAGGGGAACTTCGTGCTGACCGTCGCGGAGGCCGTTCCCGGAGGGAACAGCGACGGAGGATCCACCGGAACGGTGGCCTGCTACGACCTCTGGCGCCTCGACGACGGCCGGATCGTGGAGCACTGGGGCGTCGCGCAGCCGGTGCCCGAGCGGATGGCGCACGCCAACGGCATGTTCTGATCCCGTGCGGGGTCCGTGCCGACTCCCGCACGACGACTAGACTGGCAGGACACCAGACACGGGGTGCCGCACGAGCGGCTGAGAACACACCCGTCGAACCTGATCTAGCCAGTACTAGCGAAGGGATGTCGCAGATGCGCGATGCCGTACCCCCGTCCGACCGCACACCAGGACCCGGGAGGCCGGTGCCGCCGGACCCCGCGCTCGCCGAGGACGCCGCCGCGGCCCTGGCGGACCTGCGCGCCGCGGCGCCGCTGGTGCAGTGCATCACCAACGCCGTGGTCACCAACTTCACCGCCAACGTGCTGCTCGCCGTGGGCGCGTCCCCGGCGATGACCGACATCCAGGGCGAGGGCGGGGTCTTCGCGGAGCTCGCCGACGGCCTCCTCGTCAACACCGGCACGCCCACCGCCGAGCAGCGCGGCGCCGCCTACGAGGCCGTCGGGGCCCGACGCCGCGCGGGCCGGGCCTGGGTCCTGGACCCGGTGGCGGTGGGTGCCCTGCCCGTGCGCACGGCGCTGGCCCGCGACCTGCTCGGGTTCGAGCCGGCG
>NZ_PDDL01000225.1:0-1699 GCF_020833785.1 Kocuria sp. CCUG 69068 | reverse complement strand
AGGGCGTGGTTCGCCGACCAGGGCGTCACCGTGGAGCGGGTGCTCTCGGACAACGGGTCCTGCTACCGCTCCCATGCCTGGGCCCAGGCCTGCGCCGAGCTGAGCATCAAGACCAAACGCACCCGCCTGAGTATGACAACCCCATATGGCCCCACTGTGATGGTCTGATTTGGCCCCACCCGCGGGGTGTGGGACTGTAAGAACAACGGTGTGTGAGGGTCCGGCCTGATCCGAAAGGAGACGGCCGTGTCAGAGTCCACGACCGAGATGACAGGCATGATGATCGATCCCGTGACGGGAGAGATCATCGATCAGAAGGACCTCGCCGAGCGGCTGCTTGCCCAGGCGAAGGAGCAGGGCGTGAGCCTGGTCGGCCCGGGCGGGCTGCTGAACCAGCTGACGAAGAACGTGCTGGAAACCGCCCTGGAAGCCGAACTGACCGAACACCTCGGTCACGACCACGGGCAGACGCCGATCGCGGCCAACATGCGCAACGGCACGAGGCCGAAGACCGTGCTGACCGAAATCGGCCCGGTGCAGATTGAGGTGCCACGGGATCGGGATGGGTCCTTCGAGCCGGTGATCGTGCCCAAGCGCAAGCGGCGTCTGGACGGGATTGATCAGATCGTGCTCTCCCTCTCTGCCCGCGGCCTGACCACCGGGGAGATCGCGGCACACTTTGAGGAGGTCTATGGGGCCAAGGTCTCCAAAGACACCATCTCGAAGATCACCGAGAAGGTCGCCGGTGAGCTGGCCGAGTGGTCCTCCCGCCCGCTGGACCCGCTCTATCCGGTGCTCTTCGTCGATGCGATCGTGGTGAAGGTCCGCGACGGGCAGGTGCGCAACACGCCGTTCTACGTCGTCATGGGCGTGACCGTGCACGGAGAACGCGACATCCTCGGGATCTGGGCCGGCGACGGCGCCGAAGGCGCCCGGTTCTGGCTGCAGGTCTTCTCCGAGCTGAAGAACCGGGGCGTCGAGGACGTGCTCATCGCCGTCTGCGACGGGCTCAAGGGCCTGCCGGAGGCGATCAACACCACCTGGGAGCAGGCCGTCGTCCAGCAGTGCATCGTGCACCTGATCCGCAACAGCTTCCGCTACGCCGGCCGCCAGCACCGCGACGGCATCGTCAAGGCGCTCAAGCCGGTCTACACCGCGCCTTCAGAACAAGCGGCAAAGGACCGGTTCGCCGAGTTCAGGGCCGAGTGGGGCCAGCGGTATCCGGCGATCGTGCAGCTGTGGGAGTCCTCCTGGGCGGAGTTCGTGCCGTTCCTGGAGTATGACGTGGAGATCCGCCGGGTGATCTGCACGACGAACGCGATCGAGTCGATCAACGCCCGCTACCGGCGGGCGGTGCGGGCGCGCGGGCACTTCCCGAACGAGGCTGCTGCGCTGAAGTGCCTCTACCTCGTCACCAGGTCTCTTGATCCGACCGGCGGCGGTAGAGCACGCTGGGTGATGAGGTGGAAGCCGGCGCTGAACGCGTTCGCGATCACCTTCGCCGGGCGGTTCGAGAGAACCGCTCACTGATGAAAACCGCCGGGCCCCACACACCCTTTATCGGACAGTCCCCGGGGTGTTGGTTGTGCTGGCCGGCTGTCGGTGACGTCCGGCTCTGCGTCGCGGGGTGTAGTCGGGGATCAGGGGCTGGCGGCTCCTTTCCGGGCGCGGGTGGTGCGCAGCCGGTAGGAGCTGGTGC
>NZ_PDDL01000224.1:0-1724 GCF_020833785.1 Kocuria sp. CCUG 69068 | reverse complement strand
CGGCCCGTGGTGCCCGGCGGCGGGGGCGCGGCCTAGCATGTGGTCATGGCCTCCCTGAACGCGACCGGCGGCGCCCGGCCGAGCCGGGCGGACCTCGAGGCCGCCCGGGGCGCGACCCTGCCCGACCTGCTCGGCCCGGAGGTGCGGCTGCTGATCTGCGGCATCAACCCGAGCCTGTGGGCCGCGGCCACGCAGGCGCACTTCGCCCGGCCCGGCAACCGTTTCTGGCCGGCCCTGCACGACGCCGGGCTCACCGGCCGGCTCGTGGACTGCGCGGCCGGGATGAGCGCGGAGGACCGGGAGCACGTCCTGGGCCGGGGTCTCGGCATCACGAACCTGGTGCCCCGGGCCACCGCCCGGGCCGACGAGCTGGACCCCGCCGAGTTCGTGGCCGGCCGGGAGCGGCTGGCCGAGCTCGTCGCCGGGCTGCGCCCCGCCGTCGTCGCGGTCGCCGGGGTCACCGCCTACCGGCACGCCTTCGCGGACCCGGGGGCCCGGCTCGGGCGCCAGGACCGGGAACTGGCCGGGGCGCAGCTGTGGGCGCTGCCGAGCCCGAGCGGGCTCAACGCCCACGCGTCCCGGGCGAGCCTCGCCGCCGCGTTCGCCGAGGCCGGGCGGGCGGCGGGCCTCCCGGTCGCCCCGACACCGCCGTGACCCGGTCACGGGCGCCGCGTCCGCGTCCGCGTCAGACGAACAGCAGCAGGCTCACGGCCATGACCGCCATCCCGGCGACCAGCCCGTAGACGGACAGGTGGTGCTCGCCGTACTCCTGGGCCGTGGGCAGCAGCTTGTCCAGGGAGATGAAGACCATGATCCCGGCCACGCCCGCGAACACGACGCCGAAGAGGACGTCGTCGAGGAAGGGGAGCAGGACGAGGTAGCCGAGCACCCCGCCGACAGGCTCCGCCAGGCCCGAGAGGAACGCCCAGCGGAACGCCCTCCGGCGGCTGCCCGTGGCGTGGTGGATGGGCACCGCCACGGAGATCCCCTCCGGGATGTTGTGCAGCGCGATGGCCACGACCACCGGGATCGCCACGGACGGCTCCTGCATCGCGGCCACGAAGGTCGCGAAGCCCTCGGGGAAGTTGTGGATCGCGATGGCCACCGCGGTCATCGTCCCCATCCGCAGGAGCCGGCGCTGCCGCCCGGCGTCGTCGTGCGGGTACTCGTGGGGGTTGACGCGCGTGGGCACCAGCCGGTCGATCACCGCGATCAGCAGGATCCCCCCGAAGAACCCGCCGGCGGTGGCCCACGCCCCCGAGCGCTCCCCGAGCTCCGCGACCAGGGCCACCCGGGCCTTGACGAAGATCTCGATCATGGACACGTAGATCATCACGCCGGCCGAGAAGCCGAGGCTCACCGCGAGGAACTTGGCATCGGTGCGCCGGGTGACCAGGGCCAGGAAGGCGCCCACACCCGTGGCCAGCCCCGCGAACAGCGTCAGGCCGAAGGCGAACAGCAGCTCGTTCACGACCGGGTCGGCTCCGTTCCTGGGCGGGGGTGGGCGCTCGCAGTCTAGCGAACGGCCGTCACGCCCCGGCGGTGCGCCAGAATGGTGCGGTGACGACCTCCTCCGCGCGTGCCCCGGGTGCCGGCGGCCGCCCGGCGGGTGTCCCCGCCGGCCTCGCCGACCGGTACACCGCCGCGTGGGAGCTGGTGCCCGACGGGCGGGCGCGGGACGACGGCGGGGCCCTGGTCCTGCCGGTGCGCACCCGCGCCGGGGA
>NZ_PDDL01000223.1:0-1740 GCF_020833785.1 Kocuria sp. CCUG 69068 | reverse complement strand
CGCCCGGGCGGCGCGCCGGTCCCGGCGCCGGCGCGCGCCCGGGCCCAGCAGGGCCTCGCGCTGCTGCTCCAGCGCCTCCTCGAGCACCCACTGCGGCGTCCGTCCGCTCGGGGACCGCGGGAGGCGCGCGGCGGCGGCGTGCTCGTCGCGGGTCCGGGGCGACGCTCCCCGCTGCGGCGTGGTGCCACCGGGCTGGTGCATGGTTCCTGGCTTCTGTGCTGGATCGGGCCGTCACCCGGCCCACACTGAAGTGTACGAAAGCAAACGCCTCGGAGGATCCCGCACCTGCCCTGTGATGGGGAATCGCCTGTCCACACTCCTGCCTACACTGGCCCGACGCAGCCCCGATCCGAAGGAGCACCGCAGTGGAGACCACCCCGCACCAGAACGTCACCTTCCCCTCGGCCGGGGGCCGGGCCCACGGCTACCTGGCGCTGCCGGCCGCCGGCCGCGGTCCCGGCGTGCTCGTGATCCAGGAGTGGTGGGGGCTCACCGACCACATCCGGGACGTGGCGGACCGGCTCGCCGCCGAGGGCTTCGTGGCCCTGGCCCCCGACCTCTACGGCGGGTCCATCACCCACGACGGCGAGGAGGCCGCCGAGATGATGTCCCGGCTGCCCGAGGAGGAGGGCGTGCGGCTGCTCGCCGGCTCCGTCGACTTCCTGCTCGGCCACGAGGCGGTCACCAGCTCCACGGCGGGGGCGATCGGCTTCTGCATGGGCGGCGGGTTCGTCCTGGCCCTCGCCGCCGACCAGGGCGAGCGGATCGGCGCCGCGGTGCCGTTCTACGGCGTCGGCCAGGGCGTGCCGGACGCCTGCCACGGGGTGCGCGCGGCGGTGCAGGGCCACTACGGCCGGGAGGACTCGTCCTACCCGGTCGAGAAGGCCCAGGCGCTCGAGGAGCAGCTCCGCCGCGAGTCCTCCGCACCCGTGGTCGAGTTCCACTACTACGACGCCCCGCACGCCTTCCACAACGACCGGAACCGGGCGAACCACCGCCCCGACGCCGCGGCCGCGGCCTGGGGGCGCGCGGTCGCCTTCCTGCGGGAGCACGTCCGGTAGCCGGGAACGACGGCGGTCCCGCCGGCCACCACCGCTCGGACCCGGGCCGACGCCCAGGCACCGCCGGTCGCGGTGACAGCTCCGGCACAGCCTGCCGTGCCAGGCTCGGCCCCGGAGCACGCCCCAGACCACCCAGGGAGAACCGATGACGCAGACGACCACCCGGACCATGACGCGCACCGCGACCGCCGTGCTCACCGCGGCACTGGTCGCCCTGGCGGTGGCGCTGCAGCAGCCGGAGCCCCTCACCGCGGCACTGCTCGTCGTCGTCCTCGGCACCGGCTTGGATCTGCGCCTGACCCGCGAACTGGCCCGGGTGCGGGTCCGCCCTTGACCCCACTGCCCCGAGCACGCCGGGCGCCCGAGCACCGAGGAGTCCCCATGACCGAGATCTGGCCCGTGGTCCACGCCGAGCGCCGGGCGCTGATCCGGGACCTGGAGGACCTCCCGGCGCGGCAGTGGGCGACCCCCTCGCTGTGCCCCGGCTGGGACGTCCACGACGTCCTGGCCCACCTCGTCGACGACGCGCGGACCACGCGCCTGGGCTTCCTCCGCCGCCTCGCGGCCGCCCGCTTCGACTTCGACCGCTGCAACGCCCGCGGCGTCGCGCGGGAGCGGCGTGCCGACCCGCGGGACACCCTGGCCGCGTTCCGCGCGGTGAGCGGCCGCACCACGAGCG
>NZ_PDDL01000222.1:0-1745 GCF_020833785.1 Kocuria sp. CCUG 69068 | reverse complement strand
GCCGCGGCGGAGTCCACGATCCCCGGCACGGGGTACCAGGTCTGCAGCGCCCAGGAGTTGCCCGAGGACACCGAGGCGATGTCCCAGAACACCTGCGGGTCCAGGCCCAGCCGGCCGGCGAGCACGGCGTGGCGCATCGCGGTGGCCATCGCCACCGGGTCCTGGGCGCGGGTGACGGCGCTGGCCAGCAGCACGGCGTCGCAGCCCAGCTCCATGGCCAGGGCGGCCTCGGAGGCGGTGCCGATCCCGGCGTCGAGCACCACGGGCACGGACGCCCGGGAGGCGATGAGCTCGATGTTGTGCGGATTGAGGATGCCCAGCCCGGTGCCGATGGGAGCGCCCAGGGGCATCACCGCGGCCGCGCCCAGGTCCTCGAGCCGGCGGGCGAGGGCCGGGTCGTCGGAGGTGTAGGCGAAGACCTTGAAGCCGCGGGCCACGAGCTGCTCGGTGGCGTCGAGGAGCTCCACCACGTCGGGCAGCAGCGTGTCCTCGTCCGCGATGACCTCGAGCTTGACCCAGTCGGTCTCGAGGGCCTCCCGGCCGAGCTCGGCGGTCAGCAGCGCGTCCCGGGCGGTGTAGCACCCGGCGGTGTTGGGCAGGATCCGGATGTCGTTGCGCTCGAGCAGCGCGAAGAGGGAGTCGCCCTGGCCGGGGGCGTAGCGGCGCAGGGCCACGGTGGTCAGCTCGGTGCCGGAGGCCAGCAGCGCCTGCTCCAGAGTGTGCAGCGAGCTCAGGCCGCCGGTGCCCATGATCAGCCGGGAGCTCAGCTCGATGCCGTCGAGCACGAGGGGGTCGGGGTGCGGGGCGGTCACGTCAGCCTCCCTGGACGGCGGTGATGATCTCGATGGACTGGCCCTCCGCCACGGGGGTCCGCCGCCAGCGGCTGCGGGGCACGACCGCGGCGTCCACGGCCACGGCCACGCCGAGGCGCCCGCCGTCCAGCGGGGCGCCGTCGGGGCCCAGGGGGCGGCCGACGGTCTCGGCGACGAGGTCGACGACGGTCGCCTCCGCCGCCACGCGGTGCGGGCGGCCGTTGAGGGTGATGGCGGTCATCGGGTGCTCCTGCTCCGGGGCCCGGGCCCGGCGGCGGCCGGCGCGGGATCCCCTCGACGGGCCTCGACGGGGCGGTCGAAGCGGTGCGGGTCGGTGGCGGCGAGGTGCTCGGCGTCGGCGGCCGGATCGGCTCCGGTCCCGCCGGCCACCAGCTGCGCGGCGAGCCGGGCGGCCAGCGGGGCGAGCAGGACGCCGTGGCGGAAGTAGCCGGTGGAGACCACGAGCCCCGGCACCGGCGAGCCGTCCGGGTCGCGGACCCGGCCGAAGTACGGGATGTCGTCCGGGGTGCCGGGCCGGGCGCGGGCCAGCACCTCGACCAACTCGAGGTCGGCGACGCCGGGCACGAGCGCCTGGGCATCGCGCAGCAGCCGGAACACGCCGCCGGCGCTGGGACCGGACAGGTCGTCCTCGCGGGAGGTCGCCCCGATCACCACGGTCCCGTCGGCGCGGGGCACCAGGTAGACGGGCACCCCGTGCACCAGGCCGCGGACCGTGCGCTCGAGCAGCTCCGGCGCCCCGGCGGGGACCCGGGCGCGCAGGATGTCCCCGTGCACCGGCCGCAGCGGCGGGTGCCAGTCCTCCGGCAGTCCTTCGAGCTCGCCGAGCCCGGCGCCGGGGGCGAGGACCGTCCAGGTCGCGGAGACCATCCCGCCGCCGGCCAGGCGGACGCCGGTCGCCGCGCCCTCGGCGTT
>NZ_PDDL01000221.1:0-1799 GCF_020833785.1 Kocuria sp. CCUG 69068 | reverse complement strand
CCCCGGGCGGGGCGCCCGGACCCGCCGGCGCGGTCGGCGCGGAGGATGAGGCCGCGGGGGAGGGCGCGGGGGCGTCGGCGGTCTCGTCCGGACCGGCTGCGGCGGCGCCCCGCCCGATGCTCAGGCGCCGTTCCAGCCGGTCGACGCGGGCCGTGACGCCGCGCGTGGTGTCCTCCGAGGACGGCAGGAGGATGCGTGCGCACAGCAGCTCGAGGTGCAGCTGGGGCGAGGTGGCCCCCGTCATCTCGGTGAGGGCCGTGTTCGTGATGTCGGCGGCCCGGGAGAGCTCCGCCGCTCCGAGCTGGGACGCCTGGTTGCGCAGCCGGGCGATCTGGTCCTGGGGCATGCCGTGCAGGATGTTGCCCGCGGACTCCGGGACCGCGTTGACGATGATGAGGTCCCGGAACCGCTCGAGGAGGTCCTCCACGAAGCGGCGCGGGTCCTGGCCCGTCTGCACCACCCGGTCCACCGCGCGGAACACCGTGGCGCCGTCCCCGGACGCGAAGGCGTCGACCACGTCGTCGAGCAGGGCGCCGTGCGTGTAGCCCAGCAGGGCCACGGCGAGGTCGTAGCCGATGCCCTGCTCGTCGGAGCCGGCCATGAGCTGGTCGAGCACGGAGAGGGTGTCGCGGACGGATCCGGCGCCCGCGCGGACCACGAGGGAGAGCACCCCCGGGGCCACCTGCACGTGCTCCTCGGCGCAGAGCTGCTCCAGGTAGTGCATGAGCGGCTCGGTGGGGACCAGCCGGAAGGGGTAGTGGTGGGTGCGGGACCGGATGGTGGTGAGCACCTTGCTCGGCTCGGTGGTCGCGAAGATGAACTTGATGTGCTCCGGCGGCTCCTCGACGATCTTGAGCAGGGCGTTGAAGCCCTCGCGCGTGACCATGTGCGCCTCGTCGATGATGAAGATCTTGTACCGGTCCCGGACGGGCGCGAACGTGGCGCGCTCCCGCAGGTCGCGGGCGTGGTCCACGCCGCCGTGGCTGGCCGCGTCCATCTCGATCACGTCGAGGGAGCCGGCGCCGTCCCGGGCCAGGTCGCGGCAGCTGTCGCAGCGGCCGCACGGGGTGGCGGTGGGGCCCTCCGCGCAGTTGAGGCAGCGGGCCAGGATGCGGGCGGAGGTGGTCTTGCCGCAGCCGCGCGGGCCGGAGAAGAGGTAGGCGTGGCTGACCCTGTCCTTGCGCAGCGCCGTCATCAGCGGCTCGGTCACGTGCTCCTGACCGATGACGTCCTCGAAGGTCTCCGGGCGGTAGCGGCGGTACAGGGCGGTAGTCACAGATGACACCTTAGCGACGGAATCCGACAGGCGGGCCGGGCGGATCGGCGCTGGGGACGCGGGCCGCCGCGGGGACGAGAAGACCCCTCGCGCACCCGCCAGAGCCCATTTACCCTTGCTACCTTCCGGTCCTGGGGGAGTTCAACAGGATGACGCCACGCGAGGGGCTGTCGACGAGTCTAGCGGATGCGGCGGGCCGGGTCGAAACCCGGCCCCGGCGCCGTGGATTCGGCATTGCCCGGCGGTTCGGTTATGCTGGACCCCGCATGTTCCGGCGCCGTCAGGCCGCCGGTCGTGCGTGCCTGGAGGATTCGCCTAGCGGCCTATGGCGCACGCCTGGAACGCGTGTTGGGTTCACGCCCTCGGGGGTTCAAATCCCCCATCCTCCGCACTCGCAGCAAGAGCCCCGCACCGGAGACGTTTATCCCGGTGCGGGGCTCTTTCTCGTTCCTCCGCCGGCCCGCGGCCACCCGGCCCGTGGGTCGCCGGCCCGCGGCTCCGGCCGCCGCGGCGCCCCGGCGGC
>NZ_PDDL01000220.1:0-1782 GCF_020833785.1 Kocuria sp. CCUG 69068 | reverse complement strand
CGCGCTCCAGCCAGAAGGTGTCGCCGAAGAGGGTGGCGAGCAGCACGGCGGCGGCGAGCCGGTCGTCGCTCGGGGCGGCGTCCTCCGGGAGGCCCTGCTCCCAGTGCGTGCCGAGGGCGCGGCGGGCGGGCTCACCGGCCAGCCGGACGCGCAGCTGCGCGTCCTCCGGGCCGCGGGCGGTCTCCGCGGGGCGCTCCACCGCGTGCCGCACCTGGGGGTCGAGCTCGGGGTCCATGGGCCACCTCTCCGTCGTCGTCCTGCGTCCATGCTCTCAGAACGTGCTGGACGGCGGCGGGGAGCCGACGGTGAGGCGGACGGCGGAGCGCCCCGGGCTCAGGCGGGGAGCAGGCCGCGCAGCTGCCCGGCGGCGACGCGGGGATCGGGGGCCTCGGTGACGGCGCGGACGACGACGACGCCGCGCGCCCCGGCCTCCAGCACCTGCGGGAGCCGCGGCTCGTCGATGCCGCCGATGGCGAACCACGGCACGGGCAGGACCTCCGGGTCCGCGTCCAGCCGGGCCTCCGTCAGCTCGGCGACCGCGCGGACGAACTCCAGCCCGGTGGCCGGGCGCCCCGGCTTGGTGGGCGTGGCCCAGACGGGGCCGGTGCAGAAGTAGTCGACGTCCGGGTCCTCGAGCGCCGCCGTGGCCTGTCCGAGGTCGTGGGTGGAGCGCCCGATCAGCACGTCGGGGCCCAGGAGCCGCCGGGCCTGGGCGGGGCTGAGGTCGTGCTGGCCCACGTGGAAGACGTCGGCGCCCACGAGCGCGGCGATGTCGGCGCGGTCGTTGACCGCGAACAGGGCGTCGTACTCGGCGGCCACCCGGCCCAGCAGCTCCAGCGCGGCGATCTCCTCGTCCGCGTCGATGCTCTTGTCCCGCAGCTGGACGATGTCCGCGCCGCCGGCACAGACGGCGTGCAGGAACTCCTCGAGGTCGCCCCGGTCCCGGCGGGCGTCCGTGCACACGTACAGCCGGGCGGCGAGGAGGCGGGCCGTCCGGGTGTCTCGCAGGGAGGACTCGGCGGGGGCGGAGGCGTCACGGGTAGGGTGGGTCACACGCTGATGATAGGTCAGCGGTTCTGCGGGAGCCCCACCGGGGGCTGAGAGGGCGTCCAGCGCCGACCGCCACACCTGATGCGGGTCATGCCGCCGGAGGAAAGGACGTTCCCTGTGACTGCCGCGCACCCCGCCCCCACGACCGCGCCCCACCCGCTGGTCGACCGGCCCGAGCACGTCCGCGCCGACGTCGCCGTCGTCGGCGCCGGGGTGATCGGCCTGGCCACCGCCTGGGAGCTGCGCCGCCGCGGCCGCTCGGTGGTCGTGGTGGACCCCGAGCCGGGCTCCGGCGCCAGCCGCGCCGCGGCCGGGATGCTCGCCCCGGTGAGCGAGGTCCAGTACCAGCAGGAGCCCCTGTACCCCCTGATGACCGCCTCGGCCGCCGAGTACCCGGCGTTCGTGGCCGCCCTCGAGCAGGCCGCCGGCGGGACGGTGGGCCACCGGGCCACCGAGACCCTGGTCTGCGGCGTGGACGCCGCCGACCGGCAGGCCCTGGCGGACCTCCGCGCGCTGCAGGGGCGCCACGGCATGACGGTGGAGCCGCTGACCCTGCGCGCCGCCCGCACCCTCGAGCCGACCCTGAGCCCGCGGCTGTCCGCGGTGTTCGGCTCTGATTCCTCCTCCACACCACCGTCCCAGTCCTCCGCCCCTTCCAAGGGCGGACCGAGCTCCCCGCCCCCTGGACCGGCTGCCAGCCCCGGTGGCACCACCGGTACTGCTGCCACCACG
>NZ_PDDL01000022.1:0-44304 GCF_020833785.1 Kocuria sp. CCUG 69068 | reverse complement strand
CGGGGGCCGGGGCGGCGGGCACGCGGGCCGCGCGCTCGGCCGTGGAAGGGGTGGTCAGGGGGTTCACAGGGGTCCTCGGAGGATGTGCGCACCGTCCCCCCTCCCGGTGCGCCCGACCCGGACAACAGGGTCCAGTCTACCGCCCGGACGCCCCGCTGCCAGGGGCGGCGGACCGGCCGCCGTAGGTGATCTCCGCCGCGCCCACGGCCGAGGCCACGTACAGGCAGGGGCGGTCGTCGGGGACGGCGGCGCAGACCGTGGCCGCCGTGAGGTCCTCGGGGTCGCGGTCGTCCGCGCCGGCCACCGCGGGGGTCCACCAGTCGGCGTCCGGGACCGCGGCCTCGACGGCCCCCGCCCGGGTGGTGACGGCCACGCGCCGCGGGGCCTCGCCCACGAGCCGGACCTCGGTGGCCCCGACCTCGGTGTGCACGTCCAGGTCTTCGCGGACCCGGATCCCGTCGAGGTCCACGGCGCCGACCTCCGAGGACGCCCACAGGGTGCGGGCGCTGCCGCTCGCCTCGATCACGCCGGCCTCCGTGTCGAGCCGGACGTCGCCGAAGTCGCCCTCGACGCTCAGGGCGCCGGCGTCCCCGGAGAGCCGCAGGTCCACGGGCTCGTCCGCGGCCGGGACGGTGATCCGCACGTGCATCCCGCTGCCGGCGCCCGGCCAGGAGCGGGACGGGAGGGCGTCGATGCTCAGCCGGCCGTCCTCGACCCGGGGCTCGGGGGCGCTCTCGAGCCGGAACCCGGCGTACACGGACTCCACCCGCAGATCGGGCACGTCGGCCGTCACGACCTCGACGACCGCCGACCGGCCGTCGACCACGACCGTGTCCACGGACTCGGTCACGGTGGTGTCCACCCGGTGCTCCTGGACGGACAGGGACGCGGCGGCGGTGGCGCCGCCGGCGCCCAGCAGGAGGAGGGCGCCGATGCCGCCGAGCACGGCGGTGGGGACGAGCCAGGCCGTGCGCTCGTTGTCGCTGACGACGTCGTGGGAGGAGTCGTGGGCGGCGGGGTGCTCGGGGTGGGTGCTCATGGCCGGTGCTCCTGGTGGGACGGGTTTGCGGACGGGGTGTGGCCGGGCCCGGGGTCCGGGTAGCCGAGGTAGCGCAGGACCGCACGGACGCGGCGGTTGCCGCCGTCCTCGTGGGCGAGGCCCAGCTTGGTGAACACGGAGCGGATGTGCTTCTCCACCGAGGACTCGGTGAGGAAGAGGTTCGCGGCGACCGAGGCGTTGGAGAGCCCCTGGGCCATGAGCCCGAGCACCTCGTGCTCCCGCGGGGAGAGGAGCTCCAGGTCCTGGCGGTGCCGCGAGCGCACGAGCAGCTGGGAGACGACCTCCGGGTCCAGGACGGTGCCGCCCGCGCCCACGGTCTCCACGGACTCGAGGAACTGGTCGACGTCCGCGACCCGGTCCTTGAGCAGGTACCCCAGCCCGTCCCGGCGGGACGCGATGAGCTCCGAGGCGTAGCGCTCCTCGACGTACTGCGAGAGCACGAGCACCGCGATCCGCGGGTGCTGGGAGCGGACGAGGACGGCGGCGCGGATGCCCTCGTCCGTGAACGTCGGCGGCAGCCGCACGTCCACGAGGGCGAAGTCCGGCTCGTGCTCCTCGACGGCCCGGAGCAGGTCCTCCGCGGTGTCGACGTCGGCGACCACCTCGTGGCCGGCCTCGGTGAGCAGGCGGACGAGGCCCGCGCGCAGGAGGACGGCGTCCTCGGCGATGACGATGCGCATCAGGATCCCGCCCCCCGGTCGACCGGCAGCTCGACGGTCAGCTCGGTCGGCCCGCCCGCGGGGGAGTCGAGGAAGAAGTGCCCGCCCGCGGAGCGGATCCGGTCGGCGATCCCGGACAGGCCGCCGCCGGGGACCACCACGGCGCCGCCGCGGCCGTCGTCGGCGATCCGGGCGACCACGCGGGTGCCTCCCGCGGGATCGGTCTCGAGGCCCACCCGCACCGACGCGGCGCCGGCCTGGGCGTGCTTGACGATGTTGGCGATGCCCTCGGAGACCGCGAAGTACACGGCGGCCTCGGTCTCCGGCGCCAGCCGCGGCACCCGCACGTCCACGGCGACCGGGACGGGGGACTGGGCGGCCACGGCGGAGAGGGCGGCATCGAGGCCCCGGTCCTCCAGGACCGCCGGGTGGAAGCCCCGGGCCAGGCGGCGCAGCTCGGCGATCGCGGCCTTGGTGGTGGCATGCGCCTCCCCGATGAGGTCCTTGGCCCCGGCGGGGTCGTGGTCGATCCGGCGCTGGGCCATCGACAGGTTCATGGCCACGGACACGAGCTGGGGCTGCACGCCGTCGTGCAGGTCGCGTTCGATCCGGGAGCGCTCGGTGCGGGCGCCGCGGACGGCGGTCTCGCGGGCGGCCGCGGCCTCGGCGGCCCGGCGGCGCAGCTCCGCCGCCTCGTCCACCCGGAGCAGCAGCCGGGACAGGCCCCGGTGCGCGGCCACGGCGAGGACCACGACGAGCAGCCCGAGGAGGGCCATGGTGATCCCGGTCAGGACCACGGCCCAGTCCGGCCAGGTCCCGACCACCTCGGAGGGCCAGAGCGGGTTGTTCGGCGCCGCGTAGAGCGGCGCGAAGGCCAGGGCGACGGCGGCGCCGGTGCCGGCCAGGGCCGCCACGGCGACCCAGCCCAGGACCGTGGTGAGGAGCAGGTGCAGCAGTCCCGTCCAGAACGCGGCGTCGGAGACGTCCAGCCACCACTGGTGGACGATCCGCCAACCGTCGGCGCGGGGCGAGCGGCGCCGGCGCGGGGCGGGCAGGTGCAGCCCGAACGCCGCCTGCGTGCGGCGGCGCTCGACCCACTCGATCCCGCGGACCGCGTAGATCGCGGCCACGAGCAGGACCACGCCCACCAGGGCGGCGAGCGAGGCAAAGCCGGCGGAGACCAGGGAGACGAGGGCCGTCAGCCACAGCGTGCCGAGCGCGGCGTCCACCACGAGGTCGGTGGTGCCGAAGAACAGGGTCCTGGGGGACCACGGTCCCCACTCCCGGGACCGGGCCCCGGCGGCGGGGCCCGCGGGCCGGGAACCGCCCGCGGGGCGGGGGGCGTCGTCCGGGGTCCCACGACCGGTGCCGGGATCGGTGCCGGGGCTGCCCCACGGTACGGGTGGAAGGGGCCGGGTCTCGTGCGGTGTGCTCATGCCTTCACGCTACGGTCGCGGGGGTCGTCGCCGCAGCGACGTTCTCCACCTGGTGCGCCTGCGGTTTTCCGCACCCCGGTCCGGCGCTCCGGGCGCCGGCGCGGCTCAGCCGGCGTCCAGCAGGCCGACTCCCATGGCCGCGAGGGTGCCGAAGGCGACGCCCCACAGGACGATGGAGACGATCTGCCACCGGATGACGGCGTTGCGGTCCGCGCCGAAGGAGACCATGGCGGTGGCCGTGATCTGGCTGGGCAGGATGGTCTGGCCGAGCAGGCTCACGCCGGCCACACCGTACTTGTCGAAGGCCCGGCGCAGTCTCTGCTGCCGGGGCGAGGGCTCCCGGGGGTCGCCGGCGAACCTGCGGCGGAGGCCGTGCGCGCCCAGGACCAGCGCCAGCATGGAGGCGACGTTGCCGACGACAGCGGCCCCGACGGCGATCGCCGGGTCGAGGCCGGCCAGGACGCCGACGACGGACCCGAAGTAGGACTCGACGAACGGGATCGCTCCTGCCACCACCACCCCCAGCCACTGGAGCAGCGGCGGCAGGGAGGAGGTGAATTCCTGCAGGGCGTCGATCATCTGGGTCCTTCCGGGGGAGGTCGGCGCGGCCGGCCCGCGTCCGTCGCCGGGGCCGCTCCCAGCACGGTATCGGCGCGGCCCGCCCCGGGGCCTCCCCCGGCAGACGGAGCCTCGGCCGCTCCGGGCGAGGGAACCGTCAGCGGCCGCCGGCCGGCTCCGCCCCGGGGCGGAGGTGGCGGACCAGGAACCGGGCCTGGTCCTCGAGCACGCGCGAGCGCACGGGGTCCTCGTAGACCGCGAAGTGCCCCACCGGGTACGTCACGACCTCGCCCCGCGGCGCCGCCCGGGCGATCCGCGCGGCCCGCCGCGGATCCGTCTCGGTGTCCTGCTCCGCGACGCACACGAGCAGCGGCGCCCGCACCCGTTCGGCGGTGCCCGGCAGGTACACGGGAGGGTGGAGGAGCAGCCGGGGCGCGAACTCGTTGCGCCAGGACGGACCCGTCCTCACGGCGTGCTCCAGGTACCGGTCGCTGTCCGGGTCGATGATCGCGCCCACGTCCCCGGGGAGCGCGAACACCGGGATGCAGCGCGGGGGGAGCCCGCGCCGTCCCCGCAGCTCGTCGCGGACCGCGGCGGCCAGCAGCCGGACGGTGGTCCGCAGGAGCAGCCCGAGCGGGATGTGCTCCTGCTGCTTCTTGGCCCGGATCTCGCCGGCCGTGCTCTCGGAGCCCTTGCCGAACTCCGGCACCTGGGCGACCACGGCCCGGACCCGCCGGTCCTCGGAGGCCAGCCGCAGGACGTGCCCGCCGGACAGCGAGCTGCCCCACAGCGCGGTGCGGGCCGGGTCGAGGCCGGGCAGGGAGCGGGCCAGGCGCACGGCCGCGCGCCAGTCCTCGAGCTGCTCCGCGGCGTCCACGATCTGCCGGGGTGCGCCGCCGCTGCGGCCGAACCGCCGGTAGTCGAAGGTCAGCACGGCCAGGCCGTGCTCCGCGAGGCCGGCGGCGTGCTCGGCCAGCTGGTCCTGGGTGCCGGTGAAGCCGTGGCCCATGACCACGCAGGGCGCCGCGGCGCCGGCCGGCGCCGGGCGGTACAGCGCGGCGGCGCACGGGACGCCGCCCGAGTCGAACGTGAGAGCCTCTGGCATCGTGTCCTCCACCGGCCGCGGCGGGTCCTGGTGCCCGCCCGTGGGGTCCATCGTGCGCGCGTTCCGGCGCCGGTGCCAGGGTCCCGGGCGGTCAGGCCGAGGTCACCAGCTCGGACCGGCGCAGCCGGTGGCCCCGGATCGAGACCAGCCGCCGGAGTCCCGTGCGGTCCTCGAGGACCCAGGCGATCCCCAGCTGCGGGACCACCTCGCTGACCGTGCCGGTGAAGCGGGGCTGCCGGTGCTCCCAGGCCTCGATCCGATCACCCGGCCGCACCCGGGCCAGGCCCAGGATCCATCTGCTGCTCGCGGTCATGGGGAGCCCCTTCCGTCTCGTGCGCCCGGTTCCCCCATCCTCGTCCCGGCATGTGGCCGCGGCGTTTCCGGCTGGTTGACGTCCCATGTCCTCTCCTCGGTCCCGGGGGCCGCCCCGGGCCCGGAGGGAGGGCCGGCGGGGTTCAGTACTTCCGCAGCGCCACGCGCGGCTGTCCCGTCCACCGCGCGCGCAGCAGCGCCGAGACGTCCAGGAGCAGGGCCGTGAGCTCCGCGGAGCCGGGGCCCAGGGCGCGGACCACGAGGCCGGGCACCGGCAGCTCGGAGACCCCGCACCGCAGCCCCGGCACCCGGGCCTCGGCCGCGGCGAGCAGGCCGTGGACCTCCTCCACCAGCTCCCGGTCCGCCCGGGGGTCCACGACCAGCAGGGAGCCGAGGTGCGTGCGTCCCTCCAGGAAGCCGAGCCCGGCCACGGCATCCTCGCCCGGGCGCAGGCGGAGGTTGTCGAGGACCACCGTGCGCCCGCCCATCAGCACCTCGGTGCGCAGCACCACGCCGCGGTAGCGGAAGACGGTGCCGTCCGGCGCCCACCCGGGGGTGACCACCTCGCCCGCCACGAGGCAGGCCGAGGGGTCCATCGTCACGGTCGTGGACTGCACGTAGTCGGCGTCCTCGTAGGCGATGAGCTGGTCCGGCAGGTACTCGAGGACCGCGCCGGGGCCGAGCGCGAGACGCACGTCCTGGCGGGCGGGGGCGGTCGGGGTGCGGTAGACCTTGGTCGCGGACTGGGTGGTGACCAGAGCGGTGCCGGCGGCCCCGACCGTGACGTCCAGCTCGTAGCGGTCCCCGCCGAGGTACCCGCCGCCGGGATTGACGACGACGAAGCACGGCTGCCCCGACCCGTCCAGGTGGTGCGGGCGCAGCACGCGCAGGGCGCCGGCGTGGAACTGGTGGGCCGCCACGGTCCGGTCCCCGCGGGGCACCAGCACCAGCTCGAGCCGGCCCGTCGGCGCGGAGGCCGGCGCGGCGGCGGTCACGGGACCATGTCCAGCATCAGCACGTCGTGCCGGATCCACGCGAGGATCCGCTCGAGGCCCTCGTCGGTCCGGAGGTTGGTGAAGCAGAACGGGCGGTCCTTGCGGAACACGGCGGAGTCCGCGGCCATGACGTCGAGGTCGGCGCCGACGTGCGGGGCGAGGTCGGTCTTGTTGATGACGAACAGGTCGGACTTGATCATGCCCTGCCCGGCCTTGCGGGGGATCTTCTCGCCCTGAGCCACGTCGATGACGTAGATGGAGAAGTCGACCAGCTCCGGGCTGAACGTGGCGGAGAGGTTGTCCCCGCCGGACTCGACGAACACGATCTGCAGGTCCGGGTGCTGGGCGCACAGCTTCTCGATCGCGGCCTCGTTCATCGAGGTGTCCTCGCGGATCGCGGTGTGCGGGCAGCCGCCGGTCTCGATGCCCACGATCCGGTCCAGCGGCAGCACGCCGTTGCGGGCCAGGATCCTGGCGTCCTCGATCGTGTAGATGTCGTTGGTGATCGCGGCCATCGAGACCTCGTGGATCAGCGCCCGGGTGACCCGCTCCACGAGCTGGGTCTTGCCGGCGCCCACGGGCCCGCCCACGCCGATGCGCACGGGGCCGCGGCCGGTCGGCGCGGAGGGGGCGGGGGAGACGGTGGTCATGGTGAGCTCCTGGGTCGGTGCGGTCGGTGCGGTGGTGGGTCAGGACATGAACATGCGGGCCCGCTGCCAGGCGTGGCGCATCTGGGCGATCTCCAGGCCGGGACTGGTCGCCCCGGCCTCGTGGTCGGCCATGGCCCCGATCCGCTCGACGCCGCGGGCGACGTCCTCGTGCAGGGCGCGCAGCACGCGCTGGCCCGCGTTCTGGCCGATGGGGATGCCGCGCACGGCGTTCTGGGTCAGGGAGGTCACGGTCGAGAAGAGGTACGCGCCGGCCAGCTGCTCCCAGGTCACGCCCAGGCCGGCGCCCACGAGCGCGAAGGCCACCGCGGGACTGCCGCGGCTCGTCCCGGTGCGCTGGCGCTGCGCGTAGGCCAGCAGCCGGGGGGAGGGGAAGTTCTCGGCGCCGATGTCGGTCATCCGCCGGCCCATCGCGGTCGCGGCGTCCCGCACCTGGACGGGCAGGGCCTGGGCGGCCAGCAGGTCGTCGGCGCGCCACACGGCGTCGTCGTCGGCCGCCGTGGCGACCGCGCGCACCGCCCAGCCCTCCGCCGGCACCACCTGGTGGTGCAGGCAGTGCCGGACCCAGGCCAGGAAGCTCGGCTCGTCGTGGACCGTGCCGTCGTCCACGTAGGTCTCGAGCCCCAGGGAGTGGGCGAACGCGCCGGTGGGCAGGGCGGAGTCGGCCAGCTGCAGCACGGCGAGCGTCCCGGCGAGCGATCCGGCGGCGCCCGAGGGGGAGTGCTCAGTGGGTGTGCTCGGCATGGCGGAAGGGGACCTCCATCTGCCGCTCGACGCGAGCGAAGCGCACCCCGGCGCCCTGCAGGAAGGCCTCGGCCGTGTGGTCGTACTGGAGCACCATGACCCCGTCGTGGCCGGGCAGCTCGGGGACCCCGGCCGCGGGGCCGAGGAACTGGGCGGGCAGGTGCCGGTTGCCCAGGGAGTGGGCCACGAAGCCCATCTGCTCGATCGTGGCGGGCGCGACCACCAGGACGTCGGTGGGCAGGGTCGAGACGACGACGGCGCTGTGGCCGTCCCGGTGCAGGATGTCGCCGTCCCTGAGCTCCCGCCGCGAGCTCAGCCGGATCCCCACCTCGGTGCCGTGGTCGGTCACGACCCGCTGGACGCGCTTGCGCAGCTCGGGCCCGGAGAGCGCGACCCGCTCCAGGTGCAGGCCGGCGCGCTCCGGCTCGGTGAGCTCGGCCAGGTTGCCGAGGACGGCTTCGACGATCACGGGTGCGGGTCCTCTCGTGGGGCTTCGGGGTGTCTCAGGGTGTGCGGGGCCCGGGCGGCGGGCCGGTCAGAACAGGAAGTAGCGCTGGGCCATGGCCAGCTCCTCGGCGGGCTCGCACGTGGCGATCTCGCCGTCCACGCGGACCTCGTAGGTCTGCGGGTCCACCTCGATCTCCGGGGTGGCGTGGTTGTGCCGCATGTCCTGCTTGGTCAGGCCGCGGATCCCGCCCACGGGCAGCACCCGCTTGCGCAGGCCCAGGCGCTCGCCGACGCCCGCCTCGACGGCGGCGCGGGACATGAAGGTGATGGAGTTGGCGTGCGGGGCGGTGCCCTTCGCGCCGAACGCGTCCCGCATCAGCTGCGGCTGCGGGGTGGGGATCGAGGCGTTGGGGTCGCCCATGAGCGAGTGCACGATCTGCCCGCCCTTGAGGACGGCGTGGGGCTTGACCCCGAAGAACACCGGGTCCCACAGCACGAGGTCCGCGAACTTGCCCGGCTCGACCGAGCCCACGACGTCGGCGATCCCGTGCGCGACCGCCGGGTTGATCGTGTACTTGGCCACGTAGCGCTTCAGCCGGGCGTTGTCCCCGCGGCCCGTCTCCTCGGGCAGGGGCCCGGTGCGCCGCTTCATCTGGTCGGCGAGCTGCCAGGTGCGCAGCACCACCTCGCCCACGCGGCCCATGGCCTGGGAGTCGGAGGAGGTCATGGAGAACACGCCCAGGTCGTGCAGCACGTCCTCGGCGGCGATCGTCTCGGGCCGGATCCGGGAGTCCGCGAACGCCACGTCCTCGGGGATGTCCGGGTTGAGGTGGTGGCAGACCATGAGCATGTCCAGGTGCTCCTCCGCCGTGTTCCGGGTGAAGGGCAGCGTGGGGTTCGTCGAGGACGGCAGCACGTGGGGCAGGGCCGCGATGCGGATGATGTCCGGGGCGTGGCCGCCGCCGGCGCCCTCGGTGTGGAACGTGTGGATGACGCGCCCACCGATCGCGGCCACCGTGTCCTCGAGGAACCCGCACTCGTTGAGGGTGTCGGTGTGGATGGCCACCTGCACGTCGAACTCGTCGGCCACGCCCAGGGCCGTGTCGATCGCCGCCGTGGTGGCGCCCCAGTCCTCGTGGATCTTGAGCCCCACGGCGCCGGCGCGGATCTGCTCCGCGAGGGGCTCGGCGGCGCTCGCGTGGCCCTTCCCGAGCAGCCCGAAGTTCATCGGGTAGCCGTCGAGGGCCCGGAACATGCGGGCGAGGTGCCACGCGCCGGGGGTGATCGTGGTGGCGTTGGAGCCCTCGGCGGGGCCCGTGCCGCCGCCGAACATCGTGGTGATCCCGGAGGACAGGGCCGTGCCGATCTGGTCGGCGCCGATGAAGTGGATGTGGGAGTCGATCCCGCCCGCGGTGAGGATCCGGCCCTCGCCGGCGATCACCTCGGTGGAGGCGCCGATCAGGATGTCGACGCCGTCCATGATGTCCGGGTTGCCGGCCTTGCCGATCCCGCTGATGTGCCCGTCCCGGATGCCGACGTCCGCCTTGTAGATCCCGGAGGCGTCGAGCACCACGGCGTTGGTGACCACGGTGTCCACCACGCCCTCGTCCCGGGTCAGCCGCCCGTTGTGGCCCATGCCGTCCCGGATCACCTTGCCCCCGCCGAAGACCACCTCGTCCCCGGGGACCGTGCGATCGTGCTCCACCTCGAGGAACAGCTCGGTGTCCGCCAGGCGCACCAGGTCCCCGGTGGTGGGCCCGTAGAGGCTCGTGTACTGGGCGCGGGACATCTCGTGGCTCATGCCTGCTCCTTCCCGGAAGCGTCGGGGCGGGGGCCGCCGTCGGTGCCGGGGGCGTCCGTGCCGGGGGCGTCGAGGGGCCCGTTCACCCGGTTCGCGAGGCCGTGGACCTCGCGGCGCCCCGCCAGGGCGACGAGCCGGACGCGCTTGCGGTCGCCGGGCTCGAAGCGCACCGCGGTGCCGGCGGGGACGTCCAGGCGGAAGCCGCGGGCCGCCGTCCGGTCGAACTCGAGGCCGGGGTTGGCCTCGGCGAAGTGGAAGTGCGAGCCCACCTGCACGGGGCGGTCGCCGCGGTTGACCACGTCCAGCTCCATGGTGGGCCGGCCGGCGTTGATCACGACGGGCTCGGGCCGCAGGACGTACTCTCCGGGGATCACGGGCGCTCCTTCGGTGCCGGGGGCGGGCGGGTCAGCGGATGGGGTCGTGGACGGTGACGAGCTTGGTGCCGTCCGGGAAGGTCGCCTCGACCTGGACGGAGTGGACCATCTCCGGCACGCCCTCCATGACGTCCGCCCGGGCCAGGATCGTGGAGCCCCAGGACATGAGCTCGGCCACGGTCCGGCCGTCCCGGGCGCCCTCCAGCAGCTCGGCGGTGATCAGGGCGACCGCCTCCGGGTGGTTGAGCCGCAGCCCCCGGTCCCGGCGCCGCCGGGCGAGGTCGCCGGCCACGACGACCAGCAGCTTCTCCTGCTCACGGGGTGTCAGGTGCACGGCTCTCCTCGGGACGGCGGGTGCTCAGGGACAGTCGTCACCGTAGGAGCTCCGTGTTTCGGCGAGGTTCACCGGGTGTTTCCGGCACGTGCCGGGGCGCGGGCGCCCGGGCAGGCGCCCCGGCGCGTGCGCCCGCGCCGGCTCACAGGGCGAGCGCCGCCCGGGCGTGCTCCTCGGCCCGCTCCCCGGCGCGGCCGGAGGCGCTGACCCGCCCGGAGTCCAGGACGTACCAGTCCGTGGCCGAGCCCAGGGCGAAGCCGATCCGCTGCTCCACCAGCAGCACCCGGATCCCGGTGCCGGCGGCCAGCTGCAGGATCTTCTGCTCGATCTCCTGGACCACGGACGGCTGGATGCCCTCGGTGGGCTCGTCGAGGATCAGCAGGGACGGCTCGGTGATCAGGGCGCGGGCGATCGCCAGCTGCTGGCGCTGCCCGCCCGAGAGCAGCCCGGCCCGGCGCTCGAGCAGCCCCTCGAGGGCCGGGAACATCGCCAGGGACCGGTCGACGGCGGCCCGCCCGTTCCGCCGGCCGTCGGCCACCACCTGGAGGTTCTCCCGGACGCTGAGCCCGCCGAAGGAGCGCTGGCCCTGCGGGACGTAGGCCATGCCGCGGCGGACCCGGGCGTGCCCGCTGAGCCCGGTGATGTCCTCGCCGTCGAGCAGGATCCGGCCGGAGGTCACCCTGTTGAGGCCCACGACCGCCCGCAGCAGCGTGGTCTTGCCCGCCCCGTTGTGGCCGAGGAGGGCGACCACGGCGTCCCCACCGACGGTGAGGTCCACGCCGTGGACCACCTCGGTGCGGCCGTAGCCGGTGTGCACGTCCTGGAGCTCGAGCATCAGGAGTCCCCTTCCCGGGAGTCGGCTGCGGTGGCGGCGGCGGTGGCCGCGGTGCCCAGGTAGATCTCCTGGACCCGCGGGTCGGCCTGCACGTGGGCCACGGAGCCCTCGCTGATCACCCGGCCGTCGGCCATCACGGTGACGGAGGTGGCGTAGCGGCGCAGGAACTCCATGTCGTGCTCCACCACGATCGTGATCCGGTCGCCGCCGATCCGGCGCAGCAGCTCACCGGTCTGCTCCCGTTCTTCGTGGCTCATCCCGGCCACGGGCTCGTCGAGCAGCAGAACCTGCGCCTTCTGCACGAGCAGCATCCCGATCTCGAGCCACTGCTTCTGCCCGTGGGCCAGCACCCCGGCCGGGACGTCCCGCAGGGCGGAGAGGTTGATGATCTCGAGGGCCTCCTCCACCTCCCGGGACACGGACCGCCGGGCGGCGAGCAGGGACAGGGGCGGGCGGCCGGCCTCCGCGGCGATGTCGAGGTTCTGCAGGACCGTGAGCTGCTCGAAGACGCTCGCGGTCTGGAAGGTGCGGCCCACGCCCAGCCGGGTGATCCGGTGCGTCCTGCGGCCCACCAGCTGGTGGCCGTCGTGGTCGATCGACCCGCGCGCCGGGACGAGCCCGGTCACGGCGTCGATGAGGGTGGTCTTCCCGGCGCCGTTGGGGCCGATGAGGAAGCGCAGGTCGCCCTGGTTGACCACGAGGTCCACGCCGTCCACGGCCGTGAAGCTCCCGAAGGACACGGTGAGGTCCGTGATCTCGAGGTAGGAGGGGCGGCCCGTGCGCAGCCCGCCGGGCTGCGGCGGGGTGCGGCCCAGCAGGGAGCTCCTCCACTCGGGGCGGCGCGCGGACAGCATCTCGGGGCGTGCGGCGGCGTTCATCGGGCCTCCTCCGCGGCCAGGGCCGCTGCCGGGGTGGGGACGGGGTCGTCGGGGGTGGTGGCCCCTCCGGAGTCGTGGCCGTCGCCGTCGCCGGGGGCGGTCGCGGGGGTGCGGCGACGACGCCGGAGCACACCGGGCAGCGAGGCGATGCCGCCGGGCAGGAACCCGACCACCAGCACGAAGAGCAGGCCCTGGAGGTACACCCAGAAGGACGGGAACGCGGAGGCCAGGGACGTCTCGGCGAAGGACACGGCGATCGAGCCGAGCACGGGCCCGAGCAGGGTCGCGCGGCCGCCGACGGCCACGCCGATGAGGAACGCGATGGACGGGATCACCCCGACGTCGGCGGGGGAGACGATCCCCACCACCGGGACGAACAGCGCCCCGCCGATCCCGGCCATCACCGCGGCCAGGACGTAGGCGGCGGTCTTCACGAGGGCAGGATCTCGGCCGAGGAAGCGCACGCGCTCCTCCTGGTCCCGCACCGCCACGAGCAGCTCGCCCCACCGGCTGCGGTGGAGCTGCCAGGTGAGGGCCACCATGGCCAGGAGCAGCGCCGCGGTGACGAGGTAGAGGAGCAGCTGGTTGCGCGGGTCGGCGAGGTCGTAGCCGAACAGGGAGCGGAAGCTGCTCAGCCCGTTGGAGCCGTTGGTGAGGACGGGCTGCCCGATCAGCCAGACCGCGAAGGCCGCGGCGAGGGCCTGGGACAGGATCGCGAAGTAGGCGCCCTTGACCCGCCGGGTGAAGATCGCCAGGCCCAGGGCCGCGGCCACCGCCGCCGGCACCAGGACCACGCCGAGCACGGCGGCCACCGGGTGGGCGAACACGGCCCACACGGCGGGCAGCTCGGTGACGCCGTTCTGCCGCATGAACTCGGGGACCTGCTCGCCCAGCAGCCGGGTGTCCGCGAGCTGCAGGTGCATGGCCATGATGTAGGCGCCGAGGCCGAAGAACAGGCCCTGGCCCATGGTGAGCATCCCGCCGCGGCCCCAGGCCAGGCCGATGCCCACGGCCACCATGGCGATGCACAGGTACTTGCCGAGCAGGCCCAGGCCGAACCCGCCGAGGGTCAGGGGGGCCAGGACGAGCAGCAGCAGCGCGCCGAGGGCCAGCCCGGCGGCGGCCCCCCGGGGCCCGGTGAGCCGGTCGCGCCACGCGGCGGCGGGACGGGGTGCGCTGGTGGTGCTCATGCCAGACCTCTCGTTCGGACGCTGAAGATCCCCTGGGGGCGCAGCTGCAGGAAGGCGACCACGGCGACCAGCACCAGGACCTTGGCGATCGAGGCGGTCGTGGAGTACTCGACGAAGGCCTGGAGCACGCCCAGGCCCGCCGCGGCGAGCACGGCCCCGCGGATCTGGCCGATGCCGCCGGCGACGACCACGAGGAAGGCGTCCACGATGTAGGTGGTGCCGAGGGTGGGGCTCGTGGAGCCCACGAGGGTCAGCGCCACCCCGGCCACGCCGGCGAGCCCGGAGCCGATGAAGAAAGTCAGCTGGTCGGTGCGCCGGGAGGAGATCCCGCTGACCTCGGCGAGGTCGCGGCTGATCACCACGGCGCGGATCCGGCGGCCCAGGGAGGTGCGGTGGAGCACGAGCGCGAGGGCGGCGACCACAATGACGGCCAGGGCCAGCAGGAACACGCGGGACGCCGGGACCGGGACGCCCAGGACCTCCACGGGGCCCTGCAGCAGCTCGGGCAGCCGCACGTCCACGCTGGGGGCGCCGAAGACGTCCCGGGCCACCTGCTGGAGGACCAGGGACACCCCGAAGGTGACGAGCAGCGTGTCCAGCGGCCGGTGGTACATCCGCCGCAGCAGCAGCCCCTCGACCAGCAGGCCGAGGGCCCCGCCCACGAGGAACGCGATCGGGATCGACAGCAGCAGGGAGACCCCGGCGTGGCCGAGCACCTGCTGGACCGTGAACGCGGTGTACGCGCCGGCCATGATGAACTCGCCGTGGGCCATGTTGATGACGCCCATCTGCCCGAAGGTCAGGGACAGCCCCACGGCCGCGAGGAGGAGGATGGAGCCGAGGCTGAGCCCGGCGGACAACTGGCTGACGATGACTTCCATGGACGGCTCTTCTCTCGGTCTGCGGGGCGTCGGGGGCGGTGCCGGCGGCGGCGGGGCGGCTCAGCCGGAGACGCCGTCGGCCCAGTCGTAGCCGGTCAGGAACGGGTCGGGGGCCACGGGCTCGGCGGCCTCCTCGACCGTCTCGATCAGCCCGTCCTCGCGGATCCGGCCGATGCGCGGGGTCTTGGTGACGTGCTGGGTCTCCCCGTCCACCTCGACGGTGCCCTCGGGGGCCTCGACCACGGTCCCGTCGGCGGCCTCGCGCACGGCGTCGACGTCGAAGGACCCGGCCTTCTCGACCATCGCCCGCCACAGGTGCACGGACGTGTAGGCGGCCTCCATGGGGTCGCTCGTGACCCGCCCGCCGCCGTACCGGTCCTGGAACGCCCGCACGAACCGCTCGTTCTCGGGGGTGTCGACGGTCTGGTAGTAGTTCCAGGAGGTCAGCTGGCCGGCGACGTTCTCCACGCCGATCCCGGGGACCTCCTCCTCCGCGACCGACACGGACACCACGGGCACCTCACCGGCTTCGAGGCCCACGGAGGTGTACTGGCGGAAGAACGCCACGTTGGAGTCGCCGTTGAGGGTGTTGAACACCGCGTCGGCGTCCGAGGCCAGGAGCTTGTTGACGATGGTCGAGAACTCGGTCGAGCCCATCGGCACGTACTCCTCGCCCACCACCTCCATGCCGTGGGCCGCGGCGTAGGCGTTGATGATCCGGTTCGCCGTGCGGGGGAAGACGTAGTCGCTGCCCACCAGGAAGATCCGCCGGTGCCCCTGCTCCCGCAGGTGGTCGAGGGCCGGGACGATCTGCTGGTTGGTGGTGGCCCCGGTGTAGAAGATGTTGGGGGAGGCCTCGAGCCCCTCGTACTGCACCGGGTAGAACAGCAGCGAGTCCTGGGCCTCGAAGACCGGGAGCATGGCCTTGCGGCTCGCGGAGGTCCAGCCGCCGAACACCGCGGCCACGCAGTCCTGCCGGATCAGCTTGGCGGCCTTCTCCGCGAACACCGTCGGCTCGCTCGCGCCGTCCTCGGTGACGGGGTCGAGCTCCTTGCCGAGCACCCCGCCGTCGGCGTTGATCTCCTCGATCGCGAGGTTCAGGGAACGGTTGACGGTCGTCTCGCTCACGGCCATCGTGCCCGAGAGGGAGTTGAGCAGCCCCACCTTCACGCTGTCCCCGGAGGTGTCCACGCACGAGCTCGAGGGTGCCTGGGCCGCCTCTGCGCTCGGCCGCGGGTCGTACTTCGCGCCGCACCCCGTGAGGAGCGTGGCGGCCACGAGGGCCGGGATCAGAGCGCGCCGTGCGGGGACCGTCATGCCGTCCTGCTTTCCGGGGAGGAGTCGCTGGGTGCCGGGCGGCGGTCCTGCGGGCAGGACCCGGTCCGCCGGGATGGGAGCGACGCTAGCCAGCCGGGATTTCCGGGGTGCGGCGCAGAGGTTTCCCGGCGATGTCGGACGCGGCGCCCGGTTTCGGGCGTGTGTCGACCGGTCCCGCAGCGGCGCCGTCCGAGGGAACTCCGTATGCTCAGGACAGATGGAGAGCGCGGTCCGCCGGGACCGCCCCGGTGCTGGGAAAGGTCGTGCGGCGATGTCCCCCTCGGTGCGCCCGCTCGCGGTGGCGGTGCTGACCGCGGCCCTGGTCACGGGGTGCGGCTCCGGGTTCCCGAAGGACCCGGAGGGAACCCTCGACCGGGTGCGCGGCGGTGAGCTGCGGGCCGGGGTCTCGGAGAGCTCGCCCTGGACGGAGGTCGCCGACAGCGGCCGTCCCTCGGGGGTGGAGGTCGAGCTGGTCGAGGAGTTCGCCGAGCGGATCGACGCCGAGGTCGTCTGGTCCTCCGGCGCCGAGAGCCACCTGATCCGCTCGCTCGAGGGCGGCGACCTCGACGTCGTCGTCGCGGGCCTCACCGAGACGTCCCCCTGGGAGAAGCACGCCGCGCTGACCCGCCCGCACACGGAGATCGAGACGGGGGACGGCCGCACCGAGAAGATCGTGCTGGCCACCCGGCTGGGGGAGAACGGCTTCCTCACCGAGCTCGAGACGTTCCTGGTGGAACGGGAGGAGGGGTGATGTCGCAGTCCGGGGCGAAGGCCCGGTTCGGGTCCACCGAGCTCACCGGCGCCCAGGCGCGCACCCTGGCGCGTGCGGTGCGCCTGGAGAAGATCACCCTCGGGGTGCTCGCCGTGACCGTGGCCGTCGTGGCGCTCGTGGCAGGGCAGTCCCAGGCCATGAAGGTCGCCTGGATCGAGGACTCGCTCTCGTTCCTGCCGCCCCTCGCCTTCCTCGTGGCGGTCCGCGTCGCCGGCCGGCGCCCCACGCCGCGCCACCCCTACGGCTACCACCGCTCCGTGGGCGTGGGCCACCTCGTGGCGGCGGTCGCGCTCCTGGCGATGGGCGCGTTCCTCGTGGTCGACTCCGGCTCCGGGCTCCTGCGGGGCGAGCGGCCTCCGATCGGGGTCACGAACCTGTTCGGCACGCCGGTGTGGTCCGGGTGGCTGATGGTGGCGGCGATGACGCTCACCAGCATCCCGCCGGTGGTCCTGGGCCGGATGAAGATGAGGCTCGCGGAGGAGCTCCACGACAAGGTGCTCTACGCCGACGCCGACATGAACAAGGCGGACTGGATGACCGGCCTGGCCACGGCGGTCGGTGTGCTGGGCATCGGGATGGGCCTGTGGTGGACGGACGCGGTCGCGGCGCTCGTGGTCTCCGCGTCGATCCTCAAGGACGGGGCCACGAACCTCAAGGGGGCCGTCGCCGACCTCGTGGACTCCCGCCCGACCACCTACGACGACGCCGCGCCGCACCCTCTCCTCCAGGAGATGGAGACGGTGCTGCGCCAGCAGCCCTGGGTGCAGGACGTGGGCGTCCGGGTCCGCGACGAGGGCCACGTCTTCCACGTGGAGGCCTTCGTGGTCCCGGCCGAAGGGGTCGTCCCGACGCTCGAGCAGCTCGCGGCCGCCCGGAAGCGCTGCGCGGACCTGGACTGGAAGATCGAGGACGTGGTGCTCGCCCCCGTGGCGGAGCTGCCGGAGGACCAGGTCCCGCGCTGACGCGCTCCCTGCCCCTGCCCGAGGGGTCTTGTCCCGAGGCCGTCCGGGCTGTGTTCCGACAGGAGGCGACCCCTCGGCAGGGATGTGGGTGGAACCGGACCCCTCGGCGGGGTCAGATCTTCAGGTGCACCAGGCTCGGCCCCTCGACCGCGAGCGCCTCGACGACCTTCTCGGCCAGGTTCTCCATGGTGGCCTCGAACCCGGCCGCGCCGAAGGCCTCCGCGAGCGCGGGCCAGTCCGGCTGCCGCAGGTCCACGGCGAGCGGGTCGATGTCCCGGTCGGTCATGTTCTGCCGGATCTCGCCGTAGCCGCCGTTGTCCACGCACACGATCGGCAGGTCCACGCCGAGCTCCACGGCGGTCATCAGCTCCTGGATCGAGAACATCAGGGCGCCGTCGCCCACGAGGCACAGCACGGGCCGGTGCGGGGCGGCGAGCTTCGCCCCGATCGAGGCGGGCAGGCCGTAGCCCAGGGTCGCGTAGGTCCCCATGTAGAGCAGGGAGTGCGGGAGCTGGGCGCGGAAGAACGTGGTGGAGCCCAGGTAGGTGACCTGGGAGGAGTCGCCGCCGATGATCGTGTCCTCGGGCACCACCGCCATGATCGTCTCGTTGAGCGCCGCGAGCTCGGGCGCGGTGCGGCGGCCCTCGTCGTCGAGCCGGGCGAAGACCTCGGTGAGGTCGCGCGGGGGGCGCGGGGCGAGCGGGCCGATCGCCTCGAGGAGCTGCGGGACCACGGCCGCGGAGTGGCCGGGCAGCTCGATGTCCGGGTCCAGGTTGCACAGCATCTGGTCCCGCATGATGTCCACGCGCACGACCGGGCCCCGCGGCGTGATGTCCCCGCCCCACAGCTCGGCCTCGCCCACCTTCGAGCCGATCACCAGCAGGGCGTCGGCGGAGCGCAGGAACTCGTGTGCGGTGGACAGGCGCAGGTCGGCGCCCAGCGAGAGGCGGTGCCGCTCGGGGATCGCGCCCTTGCCGTTGGTCGTGGTGATGACCGGCGCCTCGAGCAGCTCGGCGAGCTCGAGCAGCCGCGCGCCGGCGGCCAGCGAGCCGCCGCCCGCGAGGATGACAGGGTGCTCGGCGTCCCGCAGCACCTCGGCGGCGCGGCGCACGTCGTCGACCGGCGCCGGCTGCGGGGCGCCGAGCCGGCGCGGGGCCACCTGCCGGTCGGTGTAGTCGAGCTCCGCCTCCAGGACGTCCAGCGGGATCTCGATGTGCACCGGCCGGGGGCGGGAGTGGGCGAAGTCCCGGAAGGCGTCGTGGACCATGGTCACGGCCTCGGCCCCGCTGGTGACCCGGCGGCTGCGGCCGACGATCGCGTCCACGGCCGCGGACGGGTTCTTCGTCTCGTGCAGCGAGCCGATGTCCCGGAAGTCGTGGCCCACCGGACGGCCGGGGGACAGGATGATCATCGGGCGGGACTCGGCGTAGGCCGTGGCCGCCCCGGACAGCGAGTTGAGCAGGCCCGGCCCGGACGTGGTGATGACGACGCCCGGCAGCCCGGAGACCTGGCTCCACCCGTCGGCGCCGTACGCGGCGCCCTGCTCGTGGCGGGTGGTGACCGCCCGGATGCCCAGCTCGCGCAACGGGCGGTAGAACTCGAGCGAGTGGGTCCCGGGGATGCCGAAGACGGTGTCGACGCCGTAGCCCCGGAGGGTCTCCAGCACGGCACGGGCGGTGGTCCTGCGGGCGGTCATGAGCGGTCCTCCAAGGGGTGGGGCGGGTGGTGTGGGGCAGGTGGAGCAGATCGGGCCGGGCGGATCGGGCCGTGCGGCGGGCGCTCAGCCCTCCCCGGCAGTCCGGTCCTTGACGTAGAGCAGGCGCTTGTTGACGAACTCGTCCATGCCCAGCGGGCCCAGCTCCCGGCCGTAGCCGGAACGCTTGACCCCGCCGAAGGGCATCTCGGCGCCCTCGGCCTCGGCGGCGTTGACGGCGGCCATGCCCGCGTCCAGGCCCTCGGCGAGTCGGCGCGCCCGGTCGGGGTCCGTGCTGAAGACCGCCCCGCCCAGGCCGTAGGGGGTGTCGTTGGCCAGGGCGAGCGCCTCCGCGTCGTCGGCCACCCGGTAGACCACGGCCACGGGGCCGAAGAGCTCCTCGTGGTGGGCGGCCATGTCCGGGGTGATCCCGGTGAGCACGGTGGGCTCCAGGTACGCGCCCGGGCCCTCGAGCAGCCGCCCGCCGGCGTGCAGGGTGGCGCCGGCGTCCACGGCGGCCCGGATCTGACGGGCCAGTCCCTCGGCCGCGGCCCGGGAGGACAGGGGGGCGAAGGTCCCGGGGGCGGCCTCGGCCGGGTCGCCCGGGGTCAGCGCCTCGGCCTGGCGGGTCAGCTCGGCCACGAACTCGTCGTAGAGGTCCGCCATGACGATCATCCGCTTGTTGGAGTTGCACGCCTGGCCCGTGTTGCCCATCCGGGTGGCGAAGGCCGTCCGGGCGGACTCGCGCACGTCGTCGGTGTCGAGCACGACGTAGGGGTCGGAGCCGCCGAGCTCGAGGACGACCTTCTTCAGGTTCCGCCCGGCGATCTCGGCGACCTTCGCCCCGGCCCGCTCGGAGCCGGTCAGGGACACCCCCTGGACCCGCGGGTCGGCGATGATGTCCGCGACCTGGTCGTGGCTCGCGAAGACGTTGGCGTAGGCGCCGGCCGGCACCCCGGCGTCGTCCATCAGCTGCTGGAGGGCCAGGGCCGCCCGGGGGCAGGACTCGGCGTGCTTGAGCAGGATCGTGTTGCCCAGCACCAGGTTGGGGGCGGCGAAGCGGGCCACCTGGTAGTAGGGGTAGTTCCACGGCATGATCCCCAGCAGCACCCCCACAGGACGCTTCTGGACCACCGCCCGGCCGCCGCCGGAGGCCGTGATGGGCTGGTCCGCGGCCAGGGCCGGGCCCTGCTCGGCGAAGTACGCGAAGATCTCGGCGCAGAACGCGACCTCGTCCCGGGCCTCGGCGAGCGGCTTGCCCATCTCCTCGGTGATGACGGCGGCCAGCTCCTCGATCCGTTCGGCGAACAGCGTCCCGACGCGGGCCGCGACGGCCGCCCGCTCCTCGATCGGCAGGGTCCGCCAGGCGCGGAACGCGGCGTCGGCGCCGGCCAGGGCCTCCTGCACCTGGGCATCGGTGGCGGTCGGGTGCTCGGCCAGGACCCGGCCGGTCGCCGGGTTGACGGACCGGTAGGCGGACGGGGCGGTGGATCGGGCGTCGGCGGTCATGGCGGGGTCTCCTCGGGAGTGATCGGATGTCGTCGTCGGCGTCGGCGTCGGCGTCGGCGGCGTCGGCGTCGGTGGCGTCGTGGTCCCGGGGCGGGGACCGGGCAGCGGCGGCGCGGGGCTCACGGCTGCATCGCCACCGCCCGCACCGGGGAGCCGTCCAGTCCGCGCAGCCGCAGCGGCAGGACGCTCACCAGCGGGTCCCGCCAGTCGACGGCGTGCAGGTTCGTCAGGTTCTCGACGATCGCCCCGCCCGCCCCGAGGACCGCCGCGTGCACCGGCAGCTCGGGCGGGCCGGACGCGCCGGCGTCCGGGGTGCGGTCCGGGTTGAGGGTGTCCGTGCCGAGCACGTGCACGCCCGCGGCCAGCAGGCGCTCGGCGATCTCCACGTCCAGCACCGGGTGCGCCAGGTAGCGCGGGGTGCCGAAGTGCCGGGACCAGTCGGTGCGGAACAGCACGATCGTGCCGGCCCGCACGTCCTCCAGCTGTGCGCGGACGTGCGCCCAGCGGATCACCTCGTGCTCCCGGAGCTCCGGCACGTGCACGATGCGCGCCGGTCCCACCAGGCGGGCGAGGTCGAGCTCGTCCACGGGCGAGCCGCCGTCCACGGTGTGCAGCGGGGCGTCCACGTGCGTGCCGCTGTGCGTGCCCAGGTGCAGCTCGGCCACCTGGAAGCCGTCCCGCGGGACGGACGCCGCGAGCCGGGAGTCCACGGCCGGGTCCCCCGGGAAGACCTGCATGCCGGCCTCCACGGGGTGGCTCAGGTCAACGAGGCGCATCGGCGGCCTCCTCCGGCCTGCCGGCCGCGCCGACAGTGCCGACAGTGCCGACAGTGCCGACAGCGCCGACCGTGCAGGGTCCGCCGGTCCGCTCGGGCGCGGCGGCCCCGTCCCGCGCCCCGGCCCCGTCCGTCCCGTTCCTCCCCGCCTCGGCGAGGTGGCGCTGGACCGGCCCGCCCGGCACGATCCGCTTCGCCGCCAGGGCCCAGAGCAGGTAGAGCGCCGCGGAGAGGACGAACGTGGGAATGGTCGCGCCCACGGGGCTCGGCAGCACGTAGGTGAGCACCAGCGAGCAGACCGCGCCGACGGCCCACACCGCCACGGCGGCGGGGTTGACCCCGCCCCGGTACCAGTACCGGCCGCCGCGACCGCGCAGGATGTCCGCCGCGTAGGCGCCGCGCTGGACCACGTAGTAGTCCACCAGCATGATCGCGAAGACGGGGATGAACAGCGAGCCGATCAGCACCAGGAACTCGGTGAACTGGTCCAGCAGGCCCAGCCGGGTGGACCCGAGGACCGACACGGCCCCCAGCACGAGCGCCGTGGGCAGGAACCGCAGCCTCCGCGAGGGTGTCAGGTTCACCACCGAGGAGACCATGCCGTAGACGACCATGGTGTTGGTGGCCATCACCGACAGGAAGACCACCACCGCCAGGGGCGCGCCGAAGGCGGCGACGAGCACCGTCGGGTCGAACCCGACCGCCTCCCCGCCGTCGAGCACCACGTAGGCGACGGCGGTGGCCCCCAGGCTCATGGCCGCCACCGTGGACAGGACGTACCCCGTGCCGGAGCCGATCATGCCCGCGGACTGCCGGCGCGCGAGCCGGTTGAACTCCGCGGAGAGCACGGTCCAGGAGATGGCCGTGGCGATGACGACGTCGAGGACCGCGATGGAGGACCAGCCCGCTCCGGGGTCCACGGGCAGGGCGGCGAAGTCGGCCACGGGGTAGGACGTGAACGCCACCGTGAAGACCCAGGCCATGATGCCCAGGATCACCACCGCCAGCCACGGCTCCACCCGGGCGATGCCCTCGTGGCCGAGGACGGCCAGCGCCACGACCAGCGCCTGGCAGAGCACCGAGAACAGCACCGGGTTCGAGTAGCCGGTCGCCTGCGCCACGAGGAAGTTCACGGTGACGCCGGCGAGCATCGCCTGCACCCAGCTCCAGCCCATGAGGATGACCACGTTCGCGGCCACCGGCAGGAAGGACCCGCGCAGGCCGAAGGAGCCCTTGGTCAGGGACATGGTGGCGAGACCGGTGCGGGTGCCCATGTTCCCCACGAGCACCAGCACCGCCCCGCCGATCAGCGTGCCCAGGACGATCATGGCCAGGGCCGTGGGCCAGGACACCCCGGGCACGAACAGCGTCCCCGTCAGCAGGGTGGTCACCACCAGGTTCGCCGCGAGCCAGATCATCCCGATCCGGCCCGCGCCCAGCGTGCCGCGCAGCGGGCCGTAGCCCTCGGAGTTCTCGTCCAGGTGGTCCGAGAGCCGGGACCAGGCGCTCACGGGCGGGCCTCCGCGCGGTCGGCGCCGGAGCCCGCGAGGCGCTCGTTCCACTGCCGCAGCACCCCGGCGTGCGTGGGGCGGGACAGCAGCGAGACCACCACGTAGACCAGCGCGGAGCTCGCCAGTCCCAGGTAGATGGGGGCGTTGGCCAGCACGCCGAAGACCGCCATGGACGCCACGGTCACCACGGACCCGACGAGCATGGACAGGGCCGCGCCGAGGCTCGTCCCCCGCCGCCACAGGAGCCCGCCGAGGATGGCGACGAGAAGGCCGCCCACCAGGATGTCGTAGGCGATGGTCAGGGCGGTGACGGTGTCCGAGACGAAGATCGAGATCACCGTGATCACCACGCCGAAGACGAGCACGTAGAGCCGGTCCCCGCGCAGCGCCTCGGCGGTGCCCTCCGGGGCGGGGGCCGCGTGCCGGGTGAGCAGGGACCTCAGGGTCGGCACGACGTCGACGCGGGCCACCGTGGCCGCGGCGATGAGCGCGCCCGAGGCCGTGGACATCATGGCGGCGACCCCGGCCGCGAGCACGACCCCGCCGAGCCCGGCCGGGACGTACTGCTGCGCCATCGTGGCGAACGCGTCGTCCGGGGAGGAGAGGTCCGGGGCCACGGCGGCGGCCGTCATCCCGATGACGGCCCCGGCCACGCCGTAGAGCGCCACGTAGGCCGCGGAGGCGAGCCCGCCCCAGCGGGCGACCTGCGGGGAGCGGGCGGTGAAGACGCGCTGCCAGATGTCCTGGCCGATCAGCATGCCGAAGCCGTAGACCACGAACTGGGTGACGATCGCCTGCGTGCCCATGCCGTCCCAGGTGAAGAACGTGGCGTCCAGCCGGTCCTCGAGCCCGGTCCAGCCGCCCGCCGCGGAGAGGGAGAACGGCAGCAGCACCAGGAAGATGCCGACCGTCATGAACACGAACTGCATCATGTCGGTGAGCGTGATCGACCACATCCCGCCGAGCACGGAGTAGGCCACGACCACCACGCCGCCGAGCAGGATCGCCCACGACCGGTCGAGCGGGAAGAGGACCGAGAAGATCGCGGCGTACGCGGAGGTGGAGGTCACCGAGAGCATCACGGTGTAGGCCAGCATCACGAACGAGGACGCCTTGGCCCCGCCGCGCTCGCCGTAGCGCAGCTGCAGCATCTGGGAGACGGTGAACACCTTGAGGGACTGGATGCGGCCGGCGAAGAACAGGCTCAGCGCGGCCAGGCCGGTGGCGATCGCCACCACCAGCCACATCCCGGAGATGCCGTAGGTGTAGCCGAGGCCCACCCCGCCCACGGTGGACGCGCCGCCGAGGACCACCGCGGCCATCGTCCCGGTGTAGAAGCCGGGGCCCAGGCGGCGGCCGGCCACCCGGTAGTCCTCGGCGTCGTGGGCCCGGCGGCTGGCCCAGAGCCCGACCGCCACCATGGCGACCAGGTACAGCACGATGATCAGCACGTTCATGGGTGTCGCTGCTTCCTCGGGGCGCGGGCGCCCACGGGGTCGATCGGGAGCCTCCCCGGAACGGGGTTGCTCTACAAGAAACAAAAGTTGTCCCACATAGTATGATGCAGATCATGTTTTGGGAACGGGTCCGGGTCGTGACGGGCGGGTAAAACCGTCCGGGAGGAGGCGTCGTCGTCGTGAAAGCACTGCCCATCGAGAGCTCCGGGCACACCGCCGCCGTGGGGTCGCGGCTGCGCAACCACCGGCGGCGCAGCCACATGACCATCGACCAGCTCGCCTCCGCCGCGGGCCTCACCAAGGGCTTCGTCAGCCGGGTGGAGCGGGACATCACCTCCCCGTCCGTGGACTCCCTGGTGCGGATGTGCCAGGTGCTGCGGATCGACGTGGGCGCGCTCTTCGCCGGGCCCGCCGACGTGGAGCTGGTCCGGCTCGAGGACGCCCCGCACATCGACCTCGGCGGCGAGGGCATCGAGGAGCAGCTCGTCACGCCGTCGGCCCAGCGCCAGGTCCAGGTCATCCGGGCCCGCGTGGCCGCCGGGGGCCGGGGCGAGGACGCGATGTACAGCATGGACTGCGAGACCGAGGTGCTGCACCTGATCAGCGGCCGGTTCCGGCTGCACGTCCCGGACCGCACCTTCGACCTGGCGGCCGGGGACACCGTCACCTTCCCCGGCTCCGAACCGCACACCTGGGAGAACCCCGGCACCGAGGACGCCGTGCTGCTGTGGATCCTCGGCTCGTGAGCCCCCCGCCCGGCCCGTCCGCCGCCCCCGCCGGCACCCCCGTCAGCACCCCCGTCAGCATCCACCGAGAGGACCGCACACCATGAACCCCGAGCGCATCACCGGCACCACCCCGGACGGCGCCCCCGTCGTCGGACCCGTCAACGCCGCCCTGACCCCGCGCTGGGCGGGGCTGGGCACGTTCGCCCGCCTGCCGCGCACGGACGAGGTCGAGCACACGGACATCGCGGTGGTGGGCGTGCCGTTCGACGCCGGCGTCTCCTACCGGCCCGGCGCCCGGTTCGGGGCCAACCACGTCCGGGAGTCCTCGCGCCTGCTGCGCCCCTACAACCCCGCGCAGAACGTCTCGCCGTTCGCCGGGGCGCAGGTCGCCGACGCCGGGGACATCGTGGCCAACCCCTTCGACATCCCCGAGGCGATCGCCTCCATCGAGGCCCAGGCCAAGGAGCTCATGGGCGAGGACACCCGGCTCGTGGCGATCGGCGGCGACCACACCATCGCCCTGCCGCTGCTGCGCGCCGCCCACGCGCGCCACGGCGAGGTCGCGCTGCTGCACTTCGACGCCCACCTGGACACCTGGGACACCTACTTCGGCGCCGAGTACACCCACGGCACCCCCTTCCGCCGGGCGTTCGAGGAGGGCCTGCTCGACACGGACGCCGTGTGCCACGTCGGCACCCGCGGGCCGCTCTACGGCACCGAGGACCTCGACGACGACGCCCGCTTCGGCTTCGGCATCGTCTCCTCCGCCGACGTCATGCGGCTGGGGGTGGACGCCGTCGTCGCGCACCTGCGCGAGCGCGTCGGCGACCGCCCGCTCTACGTCTCGCTGGACATCGACGTGCTGGACCCGGCCCACGCCCCCGGCACCGGGACCCCCGAGGCCGGCGGCATGACCAGCCGGGAGGTGCTCGAGATCCTGCGCGGGCTGCGCGGGACGAACGTGGTCGGCTGCGACGTCGTCGAGGTCGCCCCGGCCTACGACCACGCCGAGATCACCGGGGTGGCGGCCGCCCACGTGGCCTACGAGCTCATCAGCCTCCTCGCGCTGGGACCCGGCGCGGCGCCGGGCGGACCCGCCTACGGGCTGGCCGGGCACGTCTACGGGGACGCCGTCCCGGCGCAGGCCCCGGCGGGGGAGGGCCGGTGACCGGGGGCGCGGCCGTGGCCCCCCGGCCCGACCACACCTCGCTGTTCGCCCACCGCTCCGAGGAGTTCCGCCCCTCCCCGGTCCGGGCCGTGTTCGAGATCGCGATGCGCCCCGGGATCATCTCCCTGGCCGGCGGCAACCCGGACATGAGCGTGCTCCCGCACGACGTGGTGGCCGCGATGTCGGCGCGGATCCTCGCCGAGCGCGGCCCCGAGGTGCTCCAGTACGGCTCCGGGGCCGGGATCGGGCGCCTGCCGGGGCTGGTCGTGGAGCTCATGCGCCTGCAGGGCGCGGAGACCACGCCCGACACGATCCAGATCACCGCCGGGTCCCAGGCGGGTCTCGACCTCGTGACCAAGCTGTTCTGCGACCCGGGGGACGTGGTCGTGGCCGAGGGCCCCACCTACGTGGGGGCCCTCGGCGTGTTCGGCAGCTACGAGGTCGAGGTCGCCCACGTGGACGTCGACGACGACGGACTGGACCCCGAGGCGGTCGCCGGGCGGATCGACGGGCTGCGGGCCGCCGGCCGGAGCGTGAAGTTCGTCTACACCATCCCGAACTTCCACAACCCCACCGGGGTGACCCTCACCGAGGAGCGGCGCCGGCGGCTCGTGGAGGTCTGCGCCGAGCGCGGGGTGCTCATCCTCGAGGACGACCCGTACGCGCTGCTCGGCTTCGACCGCGCCCACCGGCTCCCGTCCCTGTACTCGCTGGACCCGGGCACCGTGATCCATCTGGGCAGCTTCTCCAAGATCTTCTCGCCCGGGCTGCGGGTCGGCTGGATCGCGGCGGCGCCGGCGGTGCGGGCCCGGCTGCAGATCGCGGCCGAGGCCGTGACCATCCACCCGTCCGTGCTCGGCCAGGAGCTCGCCGCCGAGTACGTGGCCAGCGAGCACTGGCGGCCCGCCCTGGACCGGGCGGTGGACCTGTACCGCGCGCGCTGCGCCGCCATGATGACCGCCCTCGAGCGGTTCATGCCCGAGGGGGTGCGCTGGACGCGTCCCGCCGGCGGCTTCTTCACGTGGCTGGACCTGGACCCGGCCCTCGACCACGGGGACCTCCTGGGCCGGGCCATCGGGCACGGCGTGGTGCTGGTGCCCGGCGGCGCCTGCTACGCGGACGGGCGCGCCTCCACGAGCCTGCGCCTCGCCTACTCCGCGGCCTCGCCGGAGGACATCACCGAAGGGGTCCGGCGGGTGGGGGAGATGCTGTGCGACTGACCTGCTGGGCCTCGGCGCCGCCCCCGGAGCTGGTGCGGTGTCCCCGGGAGGGGCGATACTGACCGCATGAGCGAGGAGCGGGCCGGGGGACTGTGGTTCCGCGCCCGGGGAAGCGGGCCGGAGTTCGTCCTGCTGCACCCCGGGGGCACGGACTCCCGGGCCCTGGGCCCGCTGGTCGCGGAACTGGCCGGCCGGTACCGGGTGATCACCCCCGATCAGCGCGCGCACGGCCGCACCCCCGACCGGGAGGGCCCGCTCTCCTACGCGGCGATGGCCGAGGACACGATCGCCTTCCTCGAGGAGGAGGCCGGCGCCCCGGTGCACCTGCTGGGGTACAGCGACGGCGCCGTCGTCGCCCTGACCGTGGCGCTGCGCCGTCCCGACCTGGTCCGGGACCTGGTGCTGGCGGCGGGGGTGCACCACCGCGACGGGTGGGAGCCCGGCGTCCTGGCGGGCGAGGCGGAGGTGCCGGCCTTCATGGTCGACGCCTACGCGGAGGTCTCCCCCGACGGGCGCGAGCACTACGGCGAGGTCGCGGCGAAGCTGCGGCGGATGCACGAGGAGGGGCCGGTCTTCACGGACGCGGACCTGGCGGGCCTCGACCTCCCCGTCCTGGTGCTCGTCGGCGACGACGACGAGGTGCGGCTCGAGCACGCCGTGGCCGCGTACCGCGCTCTGCCCCACGGGGAGCTGGCCGTGGTCCCGCACGCCTCCCACGGCGTACTGGTCGAGAAGCCGCAGCTGTGCGCGCGCCTGATCACCGACTTCCACGCCGCCGACAAGCCGGCCACGTTCGCCCCGAGACGGCGCCGGCCGGGATCCTGACGGAACGGGCCCGACGGGGCGTCGCCGTCGGGCGGACGGCCCCGACGGAGCACCGGCACCTCCGCGGCGGACGCCGGATCCGGTCCCGTTCGTGACGATCCCGGTCCGCCGAGTGGACCGGGGACTGAGGGTAGCCTAACCTCTCCTCCGGGGGATTCCCCGATCATTCACATGTCCTCGGCGGGCGCTCTGTCCAGGGACGTCGAACTGAGGTGGTTCTGTGCGCGCAGTTTTCCGGGTAGCGGCATCGACGGGTGCCGTCGCCGTTCTCACGTTGTCCGGGTGCGGTTTCAGCGGCGGGGACGGAGGGAGCGAGCAGGCGGCGGATACCGGCCAGCGGATCGTGGTGGACAACTTCCGTGCACCGGTGGCCGACTGGGCCCTCGAGAGCGACGCCGCCTACATCCTGTCCCTGTCCGGTTGCCTGGAGACCCTGACCCGCTACGACGAGGTCCAGGGGGAGATCGTCCCGGCCCTGGCCGCGGAGTGGGACCAGGTCTCCCCCACGGAGTGGGACTTCACCCTGCGGGACGGCGTGCAGTTCCAGGACGGCACCCCGCTCACCGCCGACGCGGTGGTGACCTCGCTCCAGAACGTCCTGGACGCAGAGGTCCCGGCCCGGGCCTTCAGCCCGGCCGTCGTCAGCGGCGTCGAGGCCGTCGACGAGCGCACGGTGCGGGTCACCACTCCGGAGGAGAGCCCCCTGGTTCCCTACCGGCTGGCCAGTGTCAACACCGGCGTGCTGGCCCCCGCCGCCTTCGAGGGCGGGGCGGTGGACCCGTTCGGGCACTGCACCGGGCCGTTCACCCCGGTCTCGGAGCAGCCCAAGCAGTCACTGACCCTGGACCGGAACGAGGACTACTGGGGCGGACCGGTGCAGCTCGCCGGGGCCGAGGTCCGGTTCATCACGGACGGGGCGACGCGGGCGACGCAGGTGCAGACCGGCGAGGCCGACGTCTCCCTGTCCATCCCCGTCGCCAACCTGTCCGCGCTGGAGGCCGATCCCGGCGTCGAGGTCCTCAAGGCCGAGTCCCCGCGGACCGCGACGCTGTACATGAACAACGGCAGGGCGCCGTTCGACGACGTCGACTTCCGCAGGGCCGTCCGCTCCGCACTGGATCTCGACGCCCTGGCCGGCAGCGTCTACGAGGGCGCGGCCCTGCCGAGCACCGGGCCCTTCGCTTCGTCCGAGCCCTGGGCGGGCGAGGAGGCCGAGACGCCGCAGCAGGACGTGGCGGCGGCGAAGGAGCTCCTGGACGCCGCCGGCTACACCGCCGAGCGGCCGCTGGAGATCATCGCGATCGTGGAGCGGGCCGAGTTCGCCGACGTGGCCACCGTCATCCAGGAGAACCTGGAGAGCGTCGGCGTCCCCGTCACCATCACGACCAAGGAGTACGCCGCGGTGGAGCCGGACCTGCTGTCCGGGGACTACGACATGGTGCTCAGCCAGCGCAACCGCCTGATCGACATCGCCGACCCGATCGGGTTCCTCACCGCCGACTACACGTGCGAGGGCAGCTACAACCTCAGCCACTTCTGCGACGAGGACTACGACGCGCTCATCGCCCGGGCCGCCGGGACCGCCGACGCCGAGCAGCGCTACGAGCTGTACGCCCAGGCCGGGAAGATCCTCGAGGACCAGGCCGTGAACGTCTGGCTGGTCAACGAGCAGGCCATCGACGCGGTCCGCACCGACCTGCAGAACTACGTCCAGGACCCGCTGTCCCGGTACGTGCTGCGCGCGGAGACGACGAAGTCCGGCTCGTGAGCACGACCGGCAGCCGCAGAGCCCCGCGAGCGCGGGGGCGTCGATGACGGCGTTCCTCGCCAGGAGGACGGCGACCCTGGGGGTCACCGTCCTGCTGGCGTCCTTCGTGGTGTTCCTCATCCCCTACGTCACCCCGGGGGACCCGGTGCGCAAGATCATCCGGTCGCGGGTGGCGGGGGAGGTGGTCGACGACGCCGCCGCCCAGGGGCTGGCGCTCGAGCTGGGACTCCAGGACCCCCTCGCGGTGCAGTACCTGCGCTGGCTCGGCCGGCTCGCCGGCGGTGACCTGGGCCTGTCCTACGCCAGCCGGACACCGGTGATCGAGCAGGTGCTGCCCGCCCTGTGGATCACCGTGAGCCTGGTGGTCGTGAGCCTCGGGGTGGCGGCCGCGGTGTCCGTGGTGCTGGGGGCCGTGGCCGCCCTGCAGGAGGGGCGCCCGGCCGACCGGGTGATCACCACGGTCACCCAGGCCTTCATCGCGATGCCCGAGTACTGGCTGGCCCCGATGCTCGTGCTGGTCTTCGCGCTGCAGCTGTCCCTGCTGCCCTCCGCCGGGTGGGAGGGCCCCGCGTCCGCGGTCCTTCCGGTGGCGGTCCTGGCCCTGCGCCCCATCAGCTACTTCACCTCGGCGGTGCGCGAGGGGATGCTCGAGGCGCTGGGCGCCGAGCACGTCGTCGCCGCCCGGGCCCGGGGACTCAGCCACCCGCAGGCGGTCTGGCGCCACGTGCTCCCCAACGGTCTGCTGCCCCTCACCACGCTGGTGGCCGTGTGGTTCGCCGGTCTGCTGGGCGGGTCCGTCATCGTGGAGGTCGTCTTCGCGATCCCCGGCATGGGGAGGCTGCTGTTCGACGCCGTCCGCAACAGCGACATCCCCCTCGCCCAGGGCGGCGTGGTGGTGGTCGTGGGACTGGCGGTCGTCCTGACGACCGCGGCGGATCTGGTGCACGGCATCCTCAACCCCCGGATCAGGGGGCGTCATGCGTGACCGGCCCGTCCTGGTCCGGGCGGCGGCGGCGCTCCTGGCCCTGATCGTGCTGTCCGTGGTGTTCTCGCCCTGGATCGCACCGTACCCGCCGGCAGCCCAGGACCTCACGGCACGGCTCGCCCCGCCCGGCCCGGCGCACTGGCTGGGGACGGACCACCTGGGCCGGGACACCCTGAGCCGGCTGCTCGACGGCGGCCGGTTCTCCCTGGTGACCGCCGCCGTGGCCACCGTGCTGACCGCTGCGATCGGCACGGGGATCGGGGTGCTGAGCGCCCGCCGCCGGGGGTGGGTGGACGAGCTGCTCACCCGGACCAACGACGTCCTGCTGGCGCTGCCGGAGATGGTGGTGGCCCTGTTCCTGGTCGCCGTGCTGGGTCCCGGCCCCCTGTCCCTGCTCCTGGCCCTGACCGTGACCGGCTGGACGCCCTTCGCCCGGCTGGCCCGGGCACTGGCCTACGACGTCTCGGCCCGCGGCTTCGTCGAGGCCGCGCGTGTCCTGGGGTGCTCGCCGTCCTTCGTCGTCCTCCGGCACATCCTGCCGCACCTGTCCGGGCCCCTGCTCGGGCAGGCCGCCCTGCGGTTCGGCCAGTTCCTGATCACCGTCGGCGCCCTGTCCTACCTGGGGCTGGGGGTGCAGCCGCCGCAGTCGGACTGGGGGGCGATGCTGGCCGCGGCCCAGCCGTACGCCGTCCGGGCGCCGGTGACGGTCCTCGCCCCGGGCCTGGTGGTCTTCACCGTTGCGCTGTGCGTGACCCTGATCGGCCAACGGCTGGCGCACATGAGCAGCACCCGCATGCTGCTGCCGGCATCGTCGCGGACGGAACACGATGTCTGAGCGCCTCGTCGTCGAGGGCCTGCACCTCAGCCACCGGCCGGGCGCGGACGGCGCCGCTGGCCGCCCCCTCCTGTCCGGCGTCGACCTCACCGTGGCTCCGGGGGAGTTCGTGGCGCTGGTGGGCGCCTCCGGGTCGGGCAAGACCCTGACGGCCATGTCCGTCCTGGGCCTGCTGCCCCCGCAGGTGCACCGGGACGCCGGGACGATCCGGCTGGGTGACACCGACCTCGCCCGGGCCGGCGAAGCGGAGCTGAACCGTGTGCGCGGCGGCCGGATCGGCATGCTCTACCAGCAGCCCCAGCGCATGTTCAACCCCCGCCGGACCGTCGGCGAGCACCTGCGGGAACCGCTGACGCTCCATGCCGGCCTCCGCGGCACGCAGGCTCGTGCACGGACGCTGGAACTGCTGGCCGAAGTGGGGTTCGAGGACCCTCGGTGGTGCGCCCGGGCACGTCCCCACCAGCTCTCGGGCGGCATGGCCCAACGGGCCATGGTGGCCCTGGCCCTGGCCGGTCGCCCCGGACTGTTGCTGGCCGACGAGCCGACGTCAGCCCTGGACACGGTGCTCGAGCGGCAGATCCTGGAGCTGATCGACCGCGAACGGCGCGACCGAGGGCTGGGGGTCCTCTACATCACCCACAACCTGGCCACCGTGTCCGCCTACGCCGACCGGGTCGTGGTGCTGGACGCCGGGCGCGTGCAGGAGTCCGGGCCGGCCGGCACCGTGCTCAACGATCCGCGCAGCACGTGCACGAAGGCCCTCCTGGAGGCATCTGCCCTCACCCCCACCGGGACTCCGCCCGCCACCGGCGGGGCGCGCCCCCTCGTGGTGCTGGACGACCTCACCAAGCGCTTCGGGCCGAGGCGGCGGGAGGCCCGTCCCGCGGTGGACCGGGTGTCCCTCGACCTGCGGGAGGGCGAGATCCTCGGGGTGCTGGGCCAGTCTGGCTCCGGCAAGAGCACGCTCGCCCGGTTGATCGTCGGACTCGAGGCACCGGACAGCGGACGGGTCACCAGCACCCCGGGCGCCGACCGCGCCGGCTCCGGCGCGGCGGCCTCGCACGTGCAGCTCGTCTTCCAGGACCCGCACGACTCCTTCGATCCCCGCATGCCGCTGGGCACCAGCCTCGAGGCCCCCCTCCTGCGGCACCGGAACGGCACGCCCGGGCAACGGCGTGCGAGCATCCACGAGGTCGTGCGGGAGGTGGGACTGGAGCCGGAGCTGCTGGACAGGCGTCCCGGCCAGTGCTCCGGAGGCCAGCTGCAGCGGCTCACCATCGCCAGAGCACTGCTGCTGGAACCGGCGGTGCTCATCTGCGACGAGGCCACCTCGGCCCTGGACGCGGTGACCCAGCGCACCGTTCTGGACCTGCTGCTGCGCCTGCACCGGGACCGGCGCCTGTCGCTGGTGATGATCTCCCACGACCTGAGCGTCGTCCGCTACATGAGCCACCGGGTCGCGGTGCTCTTCCAGGGCCGCCTGGTCGAGCTCGCGGAGACCTCCGAGCTCTTCGCCCGACCGCGCCACGAGCACAGCAGGCAGCTGGTGGCGGCGGCACTGCCCCAGGTGTGCGCGATCCTGGACACCCACCGCCTGTCCGAGGAGCAGCTCGATGCCCTTCCGTGACCACCGGGCCGAGACGCGCACCCTGCTGGGCGCGCAGCTGGTGTTCAACCTCGGCTTCTACGCCGTGGTGCCCTTCCTGGCCGGAGCCATGGGCACCGAGTACGGCCTGGGCGCCGCGGCCATCGGACTGGTGCTGGGAGCCCGGACCTTCAGTCAACAGGGCATGTTCCTCATCGGCGGCATGCTGGCCGACCGGTGGGGTGCCCGCCGGGCCGTCCTCACCGGCTGCCTGGTGCGCATCGTCGGCTACGCCACGCTGGCGGCGGCGTCCGACTTCGCCCTGTTCCTCCTGGGCGCGGTGCTCACCGGTGCCGGGGGCGCCCTGTTCTCACCCGCCCTGGAGTCCCGGCTCTCCCACGCCGACCAGCCGGCGGGGACGGAGGGCCCGGGCCGCCGGACCGGCCGCCGGCGGTCGGTGTTCGTGTGGCTGGCGATCACCGGAGAGATCGGCGCCGTCCTGGGCCCGGTGCTGGGGTCGTTCCTCCTGGGCTGGGGATTCGACGCGGCCCTGTTCCTGGGGATCGGGGTGTTCACCGCGGTGACGGTCCTGCTCTGGTACCTGCTCCCGGCCGAACCGGCCCACCATCAGCCGGACCGAGACGCCGCGTTGCCCGCCGCGGCGCCCTCCGCGGCCGGCCCCCGGTGGGCCTGCCTGCGGGATCGGCGCTTCGTGACGTTCTGCGCACTGGCCGGGATGAAGATGCTGGCCTACCACCAGCTCTACTTCGCCGTGCCCGTCGAGCTGGGCCGGCGAGGCCTCGACGGTGCCTGGCTCGGCGCGCTGTTCCTGCTCGCCTCGGTCCTGACCCTGCTGCTGCAGCTGCCGGTCTCCGCCGCCGGTCTGCGCATGGGCCCCGGCGCCGCCCTGGCGGTCGGCTTCGTGCTCGAAGCCGGCGCGTTCACCCTGGTCGCCGCGACCTCGATGCACCCCGGGACCGCCTCCGGCTCGATGGCGCCGCTGATGGGCGCCGTCGCCGTCCTGATCCTGGGCCACATGCTCCTGACCCCCACGATCCTGTCCCTGATCCCGTCGTTCGTCCCGGCGCACGGACCCACCTCGGGGCGGGGCGCCTACTACGGGCTGGCCGCCACCTGCGGCGGCATCACCGTGCTGGCCGGCAACGCCGTGCTCGGGCAGCTGCTCGATCTCACCGACCGGCACCACTGGTGGCCCGGCACCCCCTGGGCGCCTCTGGTCGTGCTCGCGCTCCTGGCCGCCGCGGGCTTGCCGACCGTGCTCCGCGGCCACCGCACCGCCCGGCCCGCCGACGCGCCCTCCACCACGGCACCGGCTCGACGAACCCGCTGACGACCGGCGGCCGCGGGGCCTGCTCCTCGGCAGGGGACGGGGCTCCGCAACGGCGGCGGGAACCTCGCGCACCGGCGCCCCACTGGTTCCGTCCGGTCGTCGGCCTGCCGATGGCTAAGCTCGGGGGACGACGTCGAGCTGCTCCGCGGGGCAGCCTCCGAGGCCGCGGCGCCACGTGCCGTGCGCTCGGGGGAGGAGGCCATGTGCAGTCACTGACCGTAGGGGTTCTCGCTGATCCGGGGTTGCCGGAGAAGGTGGCCCGCCGGGTGGCCGAGGACCTGCCGCGGGCGCTCGCGGAACGCTCCGGCCGGGAACGCTCCGGCCCGGAGATCTCCTGGACGGTGGAGGTCAGCCGCGAGACCCTGCCCCTGACGGCCGAGGGGAACATCCCGCTGCTGGACAAGGCCGGCCGGCTGCGCGAGGAGCACGGGTGGGACTTCGTGGTGTACCTGACGGACCTGCCGCGCGTCCACGACGGGGAACCGCTGCTCTGCGAGGTCGGCGCGGCCGACGCCGCGGCGCTGGTCTCGCTGCCGGGCCTGGGCGCTGACCACTTCTCCCGCAAGGCCTGCCGGCTGCTGGCCGCCCTGGTCGGCGCGATCCGGGACGGCGCCGAGGACGCCCCTTCGCCGTCCGCGGTGCACGGGGCCCTGGGACGGGCGGCGGCGCGCAAGGTCTCCTCCGGGGAGGCGGGAGGCGCGGCCTACGTCGTGCTTCCCGGGCGGATGAACCGGCTGCGGCTGCTGATCGGCATGATCCTGAGCAACCAGCCCGGGCGCCTGCTGCCGGCCCTGGCCAGCTGCGTGGCGGCCGCGGCCGCCACCGGCGCCTTCGGCATCTTCTACGCCTCCATCTGGAACATGTCCGACGTCCTGTCCCCGCTCCGGCTGGCCACGATCAGCGTGGTGGTCACCGCCGCGCTCAGCGGCTGGCTCATCCTCCACAACGGCCTGTGGAACCGTTCCGCGGACGACGGCGAACCCTGGCGGTCCCGGTCGGACAACGCCTCCACCGTCATCACCGTGTGGCTGAGCGTGGCCCTGATGTACGTACTCCTGTGGGCGATGCTGCTCCTCGTGGGCCTGGCGGTGATCGAGGCCGGCTACCTCGAGTCCCAGCTGGGCCATCCCGTCGATCTCCTCGACTACCTGCACCTGTCCTGGCTCGCCGCGTCGCTGGGCACCCTGGCCGGCGCCCTGGGCTCGAACTTCGACAGCGACGAGGCCATCCGCGAGGCCACCTACAGCCGCCGGGAGCACCAGCGCCGCCGACTCGCCGACACCTACGACGACTGACCCGGCGCGGCCGGGTCACCCCCCCCCCGCAACCAGCGGGCTCAGGCCAGCAGGGCCTCGGCCGCGCGGCGCCCGGAGCGCAGGGCGCCCTGGGTCGAGCCGTCGGTGCGGTGGTCGCCGCACACGTACAGGCCGTCGCCGAGGGCGGCGGGCCGGTCGGCCACGAGCCCGGGCGGCTGCTCCGGCAGCGCCCGGCGCACCTCGTGCACGGTCAGCAGGTCCCAGGCGGCGGCGTCGGCGGACCAGATCGTGCCCAGCTGCCGGCGGACGTCGGCCTCGGCGGGGAGCTCGGCGCCCCGCGGCAGGAGGGCGGTCGCCTGGATCAGCGCCCGGCCGTCCGGGGCGTAGCTGGGGGCGGCGTTGCTGACCACGGCCGTGTCGACGAGCGGGCCGGTCGACTCGCCCGGCAGGACCAGGCACCCGAGGTCGGAGGGCGCGGCGTCCGCCGCGAACCACCAGGTCGCCTCGCCCTTCATGGGGGTGTCCGGCAGGTCCAGGAGCCGGGCGGCGGCCGGGCCCTCGGTGGCCACGACCACGGAGGACGCCCGCCAGGCGGCGTCCCCGGCGCCCACGGTCCACCCGTTCCCGGTGCGCTCCACCGCTTCCACGCGGGCACCGAGGACGGCCGGGGACCGGAGCCCGTCGTGGATCCAGGCCGGGAGCGCGCCCATGCCCCCGGAGGGCAGGCCGGGGGTGCCGAGCAGGAACCAGCCGACGAGCTCGCGCACGAAGGCGGCCGAGGTGCGGCCCTCGTCCTCGAGGATCACGCCCGCCAGGAACGGCTCGAGCACCAGGTCCCGCAGCGGTCCCCGCACCCCGGCGGCGTCGAGGGACTCGTGCCAGGGCAGGTCCCGCCGCTCCCGGCGCCGTGCGCGGAGGTCCAGGCCCGGGGCGAGCCAGGCCGCCAGGGCGGGCAGCCGGCGCAGCTCCACGAGCGGGCTGCGCAGCGTCCCCGGCAGCCGGGAGGGGACGCGGCGGGGGTCGGCGAGGACGTCGATGCCGTCGCCGCGGCGGACCCCGGCGGCGGCGTCGAACTTCTGGATCCCCAGGGCCGCGACGTCCACGCTGCGCCGCAGCTCGGTGTAAGCGGGGTTGAGCACCTGGAACCCGCGGTCGCAGCGGAAGCCGTCGACCGTGTCGGTGCGGATCCGGCCCCCGACGCCGTCGGAGGCCTCCAGCACCACCACGTCCAGTCCGTGCCGTTCGAGCAGGTGGGCGCACTGCAGGCCGGCGAGCCCGGCGCCGACGACGACGACGTCGTGGTCCACGGGAACCTCCTAGCGGATCGGGACGGCCGCGGCGGGATCGAGCTCCGCGGCCGGTGCCGCGGCCCGGGCGGGGATCGTGAACAGCGCCGACTCTACGGTCAGGCCCGGCCCGAACGCCAGGGCGCAGACGGTGCGGGTCTCGTCCGCCGGGGCCGCGTCGATCACCTGGCGCAGGACGTGCAGGACGGTCACGCTGCTCATGTTGCCGCGCGTGGCGAGCACGTCGCGGGACTCCCGCAGCGCCTCGGGCGGCAGCCCCAGGGTGTCCTCGAGCTTGTCGAGGATGCCGCGGCCGCCGGGGTGGAGGGCCCAGTCGGTGATGCGGTCCCGGTCGACGGGCCCCTCCGGCCCGTCCAGCAGCGCGGCGAGGGCGGTGTGGATGTTGTCCTCGAGGACCTGGGGCACCGCGGCGCCGAGGATCATCTCGAACCCGGCGTCGCCGATGGTCCAGGCCATGGCGTCCTCCCCGTCCGGGATCACGAGGGTGCGGAACCGGTCGAGCTCGAGCAGCGGGGTGACGCCCTCGGGGGCCCGCGCGCTGACCACGGCCGCCGCGGCGCCGTCGGCGAAGAGCGCGGCCCCCCGGATGGCGTCCGGGTCCCGGGCCGGGCGCAGGTGCAGCGTGCACAGCTCCACGGCCACGAGCAGGACGACGGCGTCCGGGTCCGCCGTGGCGATGGCCGCGGCCTGGCGCAGCCCGATCAGCCCGCCGTGGCAGCCCATGAAGCCGATGTGCGCACGGCGGACGGCCGGGTCGAGGCCGAGGTCCCGGACCAGCTGGTAGTCGGGGCCCGGGGCGAAGAAGCCGGTGCAGGAGACGGTCACCACGTCGGTGACGGTCGCGGGGTCGAGCCCGGGGCAGCGGGCGAGGGCGTCCCGCGCGGCCTCGGCGAAGAGCGCGGGGGCCTGCTCCACGTAGGTCCGGTTCCGGACGCCGGTGAGGGGGGTCAGGAACCGGCCGTCCTCCGTGATGTACGGGGATCCGGCGCGGGCGCCGTCCTCGACCAGCTCGGACAGCACCGTGTGCCGGCGCCGAACCCCGGAGGCGCCGAACACCGTGCGCAGCAGCCGGGCGTTGAGCCGGTCGGTGCCGGGCTGGGCCTGGTAGAGGTCCTGGGCGTCGGTCTGCTCGAGCACGTGCGGCGGGAGGGCCGTGCCGAGGGACAGGAGTGCGGGCGTCATCCCGTCCAGTATCCGTCCTCGGGCCGACAGGTGCCACGGAGGGCGCGCGGGGGCCGGGCGGACCCGCGGCCGGCGGGTCCGCCCGGGGCCGCCTCAGACAGTGCGGGTCGCGGCGTCGAAGTCCAGGCGCGGCAGCCGGTCGTGGCGCGGGGCGGCGGGGGCGCCGATGTTCACGACCATCAGCGCGCGCAGGCTCGTCCCCGCGTGGAACTCGGCGTCCACCCCGGGGGCGTCGAAACCGCCCATGGGGCCCGCGGCGAGACCGACGGCGCGCACGGCCAGCACGAAGTACCCGGCCTGCAGGTGGGCGTTGTCCCGGCCCATCTGCGCGCGCAGCTCCTCGTTGCCCGCGAACATCTCCTGGTTGCCGGCGGCGGGCGGGAAGACGACGGGCAGGTGCTCGTGCCAGTCCACGTCGTAGCTGAGCACCGCGACGGCGGGCGCCGCGGCGGTCTTCGCCCGGTTGCCCTCGGCCATGTGGGGGAGCAGGCGCTCCCGGGCCTCCGCGGAGCGGATCCACGTCACGCGCAGCGGCTGGATGTTCATGGCCGTGGGGCCCATCTTGGCGAGCTCGAAGGCCGCCCGGAGCTGCTCGTCGGCCACGGGGTCGTCGAGGAACTCCGAGGCCGTGCGGGCCTCGCGGAAGAGGAGGTCGGCGGCGAGGGCGTCGAGGGTGAGCTGGTCCTGCAGGGTCTCGGGGGCCACGGGGTGTCCTTTCGGAGGCACGGTCATCTTGATGTACACGTCAACAAAGAGCGGGGCGGGTCTATGCCGGGGACGTCGTGTGCCGTCCGTCACGTCGCGGCGCCTCCCGCTGGGTACCCTGGCCCCATGCCCCTCCGTCTCCCGCAGCTCCTGTCCGGACCGGACCGCCGCGCGGCCCGCTCCGGCGCCGAGGCGGCACGCGCCCTCCGATTGGGCGCGGCCCTGTGCGGGACGGGCGTGCTCCACCTCGTCCGGCCCGCGCTCTTCGACGGGCTGATCCCGCGGTCCCTGCCGGGCCCGCCCCGCGCCTGGACGCTGGGCTCCGGGGCGGCGGAGATCGGCGTCGGGGCGCTGCTGCTCCGTCCCGGCACCCGCCGCGCCGGCGGCTGGGCCGCGGCCGCCCTGTTCGTGGGCGTGTGGCCGGGCAACGTCACCATGGCCTGGCGGGCCCGCCGCGGCTCCCCGGTCCGGCGGGCCGTGACGCTCGTGCGGCTCCCCCTGCAGGTCCCCCTGATCGCCACAGCCCTGCGCATCGCCCGGGCGGGCTGAGGGCCCGCCGCCCGGCCCGGGGGCGTCCCCCGGACCCCGGTCCACGGGGTTCGCATTCGGTCACACACGCACACCGTCCCTACGCTGGGCAGAGCACAGGAGTGGGGGCTCCGTTTCCGCAGGGGGATCGCTCTCGCTCCAGTCCATCGGGGGGTGGGCCGTGCGCACCATCCCGCCTCCCGTCCCGACGGCCGGAGGAATCCTTGACCACCACCCGCAGCACCACCGCTTCCCTCGCGCTCGCGGCCGCCCTCGCCCTCGTCCCGCTGGGCTCCGCCGCGGCGGAGCCCGGGGCCGCCGCGACCGCGGGCCAGGCCGTCCAGCCGGTCCCGGCGACCACCGGAACCGCTCCCGGTGCCGACTCGGCAACGGCGGCGGCGACCGACCGCGTCGTCGTGAAGTTCCGGGACGGCACCGCCCCCGAGGACTCCCGCGACGTCGTGTACGCGCAGGCCGCCGGCCGGTCCGGGGGCGCCGGGCTCGTGGAGACCACGGCCACCGCGGACGGCGCCCAGGTGGTGCGGACCGACGGGATGCTGGCCGGCGCCGAGCTCGACGCGCTGACCACCGCCCTGGAGCAGGACCCCGCCGTGGAGTACGCGGAGCCGGACCTCCTGGCGACCACCACCGCCGTGCCGAACGACCCGTCCTACGCCGCGCTGCAGTGGAGCCTGTGGGACGACCCGGCCGGACTGGGCATGCCCCTCGCGTGGGACCGGGCCACCGGCGCCGGGCAGACCATCGCCGTCGTGGACACCGGCATCACCGCCCACCCCGACCTGGACGCCAACGTCCTGCCCGGCTACGACTTCGTCTCCACGGCCCAGAACGGCCGGGACGGCGACGGGTGGGACGCCGACCCGACGGACATGGGCGACTACCCCGACGCCGTGCTGTGCCCCAACAGCCCCATGCCCCCGAGCTCCACCTGGCACGGCACCCACACGGCCGGCATCGCCGCGGCCGACGCGAACAACGGACTGGGCGTCGCGGGGGTGGCCCCGGACGCGAGGATCCTGCCCGTGCGCGCCGTGGGCGCCTGCAGCCAGGGGTACATCACCGACGTCGCCGCCGGCGTCCTGTGGGCCGCCGGCGCCCCGGTGGCGGGCGCCGCCGCCAACCCGAACCCCGCGACGGTCATCAACCTCAGCCTCGGCGTGCCGGGGGAGTGCCCGGCGGTGCTGCAGTCCGCGATCAGCGAGGCCGTGAACCGCGGGATCCCCGTGGTCGTGGCCGCGGGCAACCAGGCCGTGGACGCCGCGCAGTCCGCGCCGGCCAACTGCGCCGGCGTGATCTCGGTCGCCGCGACGGACGTCTCGGGCGCGCTGGCCCCCTACTCCAACTTCGGCTCGGTCACGGTCGCGGCCCCGGGCGGGGACCCCTACGCGCAGATCCTCTCGACCGGCAACGCCGGGGCGCAGGGCCTCGGCGCACCCACGTACACGGAGCGCAACGGCACGTCCATGGCGGCCCCGGCGGTCGCCGGCACCGTGGCGCTGCTCCGGGAGCTCGCCCCGGGGCTGGGCGTGGCGGGTCTCCAGGACGCCCTGACCTCGACGGCCCGGCAGGCCCCCGGCGGGTGCGCGCCCGGCTGCGGCGCCGGCATCGTCGACCCGGTCTCCGCGCTGGTCGCGGTGCAGGGCGGCGAGCCCTTCAGCACCGCGGGCGGCATCGGGGCGCTGCACCGGAAGATCGGCGCGACCACCGGCGAGGCCCGCTCCCGGGAGCTGTGCGCCCTGGGCGGCACGCCCTGCTTCCAGGAGTTCGCCAACGGCTGGATCGTCTGGAACTCCGGCCTCGGGGCCCGCTGGCAGCAGGTCCTCCCGGCCCAGTGGTGGGCGATCCCCGCCGCCGGCTGACCCTCGCCCCGCCCGCCGGCGCCGTCCACCCGCTCGGGGTGGGCGGCGCCGTCGTCGTCCCCGGGCCGTTCCTCCGGGACCACCTCTAAGTCCAGCGAAAAGCATGGATCTTCCCATTCGGTAACACGAGCAGACGCTCCGTACGCTGAGCGCAGCGGCGCCGACTCCCCTTCCCGTGGTCGGCGCGCCGCAGCTCCCCCGCTGCGCGCTGCACCCCCCCCACCGGCTGGAGAGTCCATGACGTCCTTCCACGGCCGCGCCCTGACGGCCGCCCTGGTCCTGATCCTGGCCGGCGCCGCGGCCCCCGCCGCGGCCCGGCCCCCGGCCGAGGCCACCGTGCCCGCCGCACCGGCGCCCGCGCCCGCGCCCGCTGCGGAGGGGGCCGGGAGCCCCGGCGCGACCGACCGGGTGATCGTGAAGTTCAAGGACGGCGCGGAACCCGCCCCGCGGGCCCGCGAGCGCGTCTACGCGGAGGCCGCGGAACGGATCGCGCCCGGGGGCGCGGCGGCGGGCGAGCCGGCGGCGGCGCCCCTGCTGGACGAGATCAGCCGGACCGTGGACTCGGCCCGGGTCGTGGCGGCGGACGGGCTCCTCGACGCGGAACAGCTCGAGACCCTGACCGGCGCCCTCGAGGAGGACCCGGCCGTCGAGTACGCCGAGCCGGACCATCTCGCGAGCATCGCCGCGGTGCCCGACGACCCGTACTACGCGACGTCGCAGTGGAACCTCCAGCCCGCCGCGGCAGGCCTCGACCTGCCCAGCGCCTGGGACCGGGCGACCGGCAGGGGCCAGACCATCGCGGTCGTGGACACCGGGATCACGTCCCACCCCGACCTGGACGCCAACGTGGCACCGGGCCACGACTTCGTCTCCCTGCACGCCGGGGGCGTGCAGCCGGGCCACTCCCGCGACGGGGACGGCTGGGACCCGGACCCACGGGACGAGGGGGACCACGCCGGTCCCGGCGAGTGCGGATCCGGCTCCGCCGCCCGCTCCTCCTCCTGGCACGGCACGCACACGGCGGGCATCGCGGCGGCGCGGGGCAACAACGGCACCGGTGTGGCCGGTGTCGCCCACGGCGCGACGCTCCTGCCGGTGCGCGCCCTCGGGGCCTGCGGGGACGGGTACGTGTCCGACATCGCCGTGGCCATCGCCTGGGCCGCCGGCGAGGACGTCGACGCCGTCCCGGCGAACCCCCACCCGGCGACCGTGGTGAACCTCAGCCTGGGCTTCCTCTCCAGCACGTGCCCGGCCGCCCTGCAGGACGGGATCGACCGGGCCCTGTCCCGCGGGGCGAGCGTGGTCGTGGCGGCGGGCAACCACGATCGCGACGCCAGGATGGAGTCCCCGGCCAACTGCCGGGGGGTGATCACCGTGGCCGCCAGCACCGCCCAGGGCGCCCGCGCCGGGTACTCCAACTGGGGCCGGGTCACGCTGGCCGCCCCGGGCGGGGACCCCTCCCGGCAGATCCTGTCCACCGCCGACACCGGGAGCGCCCGGCCCGGCGGCGGCACCTACTCCTACAAGTACGGCACCTCGATGGCCAGCCCCACGGTCGCGGGGGTCGTGGCGCTGGTCCGCGAGACGGACCCGTCCCTCTCCCCGGCCCAGGTCAAGGAGGTCCTGGCCGCCACGGCCCGGCCCCTGCCCGGGTCCTGCCCGGGCGGCTGCGGCGCAGGGCTCGTGCACCCCAGGGCCGCCGTCGCCCGGGCCACGCTCCAGGAGGGCTACCGCACCCAGGGCGCCATCGGCGCCCTCCACGCCCGGATCGGCGCCTCCACCGGGGCGCCGCGCTCGCACGAACGGTGCGGCCTCGCCCAGGACGGCTGCTACCAGGAGTTCGAGCGCGGAGCCGTCTACTGGAGCGCGGACTCGGGCGCCCGGTGGGTGCACGGCGGTGTGCGCGGCGCCTGGAACCGCGCCGGCGGCGTGAACGGCCTCCTGGGCTATCCCCGGACCGGGGAGCGCGACAACGGCGCCGGCGGCGTCCACCAGCACTTCCAGCGGGGCACGGTCGTCTGGAGCGCCGGGACCGGTGCGGCCCCCGTGCACGGCGCCGTCGGCGCGCGCTGGGCGGCCCTCGGCGCGGAGACGGGTCTGCTGGGGCACCCGCTGGGCGGTGAGCACCGCGGCCCGGCCGGCGGGGCGCACCAGTCCTTCGAGCGGGGCAGGATCCTGTGGTCGCCCGCGACCGGCGCGCAGCCCGTGCGCGGGGCGATCGGCCGGGCCCACGCCGACCTCCGGGGCGAGCACGGCCGCCTGGGCTACCCGGTGACCCCGGAGCAGCGCTCCGGGGACACGGTCGTCCAGCGCTTCCAGGGCGGATCGATCGGCTACCGCCACGGCGCGATCACGGTCTCCGCCCGCTGAGCGGGCCCGGGCCGCCCGGACCCGCTTCAGGAGTTGAGCTGGTGGATGCGGGCGCTCAGGACCGTGGCGAAGCCGCACCAGCCGGCGTAGGGGAGCAGGGCGGCGCCGTGCAGGGGCCGTGCCTGCGCCGCCCGGCGCGCGAGATCGGCGGTGCTGACGGTCAGCGCCGCGGCCGTGACGGTGGCCAGGCCGGTGTCGTGCTTCGTGAAGAAGACCCAGCTCCACCCCGCATTGAGGGCGAGGTTCAGCGCGAGCGCCCGGCGGTAGCCGCGCTCGCGCCGTGCCGCCTCGGACGGGGCGCACCCCGGGCGCCGGATCGTCCGCACCCGCGGGCCGCG
>NZ_PDDL01000219.1:0-1950 GCF_020833785.1 Kocuria sp. CCUG 69068 | reverse complement strand
GCAGCGGCGCAGGACGCCGGCGCGGCCGCCGTCCCGGGCCGGGCGCCCGGCGCCCCGGAGGACGAGCTCGCCACGGGACGCTTCGTGCTCCTGCACGACCCGTCCGAGCCGACGGCGTGGGGCGGACCGTTCCGCATCGTCACCTGGGCCCGCGCGGCCGCGAGCCGCGAGATCGGCTGCGACGACACGGCGGGCGCGAACGCGTGGACCTGGCTCCTCGAGGCCCTGGAACGCCACCGGGCCGGATATTCTCGGGAGGGCGGCACCGCGTCCCGGGTCCTCGCCGAGGGCTTCGGTCTGCTCGGCGACCACGAGGAGGGGGCCGACGTCGAGCTGCGGGCCTCCTGGACGCCCGACGGCTCCGACGTGGCACCGCACCTGGCGGCCTGGGCCGACACGGTCTGCACCTTCGCGGGCCTGCCGCCGTACCCCCGGGGCGTGACCGTGCTGCACCCGCGCCGCTGACCACCGAACCGACCGCGCCCCGCCGGGGCCGACACAGAATCGAAGACGCTCCTTGACCAGCCCAGCCGACCGCCGATCCGCGCCCGACGAGCCCTCGACCCCCGTGGTCGCCGGCTTCGAGGACTTCGAGATCCCCGACAGCGTCCACCTCGCGGCGCCGTTCGACGGGATCCCTCCCGTCATCGACACCGTGGCAGGACTGGAGCGGGCCGCCGCCGCCGTCGCCGCGGGCTCCGGCCCGGCGGCGATCGACACCGAGCGGGCGTCGGGCTTCCGCTACGGGCAGCGCGCCTTCCTCGTGCAGCTGCGGCGCGAGGGCGTGGGCACCGTGCTGATCGACCCGGAGGCCACCGGTTCGCTGGCCGTGCTGGGCGAGGCGCTCTCCGGCGTCGAGTGGGTGCTGCACGCCGCCACCCAGGACCTGCCCTCCCTGCGCGCCCTCGGCATGGAGCCGGACCGGCTCTTCGACACCGAGCTGGGCGGGCGCATCGCCGGGCTCCGGCGCGTGGGCCTGGCCGCGGAGACGGAGGAGCTGCTGGGCTACACGCTGGCCAAGGAGCACTCCGCCGTGGACTGGTCGAAGCGGCCCCTGCCGAGGGACTGGCTGAACTACGCCGCGCTCGACGTGGAGATGCTCATCCAGCTGCGCTGGGCCATGGAGGAGCTGCTGCGGGAGAAGGGCAAGCTGGACTGGGCGCTCCAGGAGTTCGAGGCCGTGCGCACCGCCGAGCCCGCTCCCCCGCGCCAGGACCCGTGGCGCCGGACGTCGGGGATCAACAAGGTGAAGGGCCGGCGCCAGCTCACCGCGCTGCGCGGGCTGTGGGAGGAGCGGGAGCGGCTCGCCCAGCACAAGGACGTCGCCCCCGGCCGGCTGCTGCCCGACGCCGCCCTGGTCGCCGCCGCGGCCGCCATGCCGCGCACCGTGCCGCAGCTCCTCGACACCCCCGGCTTCCACGGCCGGCTCGCGGCGCGGGAGGCGCCCCGGTGGCTGCGGGCGATCGCCGAGGCCCGCACGGCCACGGAGCTCGTCCCCTTCACCGTGAAGTCCGACGCCCTGCCGCCCGTGAAGGCGTGGGAGGTCAAGCGCCCCGAGGCCGCAGCACGGCTGCGGGTCCTGAAGCCGCTCGTCGCCGAGCTCGCCGAGGCGCACGAGCTGCCCACCGAGAACCTGCTCACCCCCGAGCACCTGCGGCGCTTCTGCTGGCAGCCGCCGAAGAGCACCACCGACCAGGCGGTGGCGGACCGCCTGCGGGACCTCGGGGCGCGCCGGTGGCAGGTCGAGCTGACGGCCCCGGTCCTCGGCCCGGCCTGGCGGGAGCTGCGGGCCCGCAAGCGCGCGGCGCGCCTGGTGGAGCGCGACCAGCCGCCCGTCGGGGACGAGGACGAGCCCGCAGCGTGAGCCGCTCCCCCTGGGGACGGAGGAAGGGCCCCGGCCGACGGCCGGGGCCCTTCCTCCTGTGCGGGCCGGGCTCCGCTCGCCCCGCG
>NZ_PDDL01000218.1:0-1985 GCF_020833785.1 Kocuria sp. CCUG 69068 | reverse complement strand
CCCTGCGCGCCGCGGGGATCGGGGCGCCCGTGCTCGCGTGGCTGCACACCGTCGACACCGACTTCCGGGCGGCGCTCGCCGCCGACGTCGAGCTGGGCGTCAGCGGCTGGGAGCTCGCCCCGATCGCCGCGGCCGCCCGCGCGCTCGGGACCACCGCCCGGATCCACCTCAAGATCGACACCGGCCTGGGCCGCAACGGCGCGCCGGAGGCCCTCTGGCCCGAGCTCGTGCGGGCCGCCGCGCAGGCCGAGACCGAGGGGCTCGTGCGGGTGGTCGGCGTCTTCACCCACCTCGCCGTCGCCGACGAGCCGTCCCGGCCCGAGACCCGGGAGCAGCTCGAGCGCTTCCGCGCGGCCGTGGCCACGGCGCGGGCCGCCGGGCTCCGGCCCGGGCTGCGGCACGCGGCGAACTCGCCCGGTCTCCTCTCCGCCGCCGGGCTCGAGCGCCCCGGGGACATGCTCCTGGACATGGTCCGGGTGGGGGTGTCCCTCTACGGGCTCTCCCCGTTCGCGGACCGCACCCCGGAGCAGCTCGGTCTCGTGCCCGCCATGACGCTGCGGAGCACGGTCAGCGCGGTCAAGGAGGTGCCGGCGGGCCAGGGCGTCTCCTACGGGCTGAGCTACGTCACCGACCGCCCCACCACCCTGGCGCTCGTCCCGCTCGGCTACGCGGACGGCGTCCCGCGCTCCGGCACCGGCGGACCCGTGCGGATCCAGGGCCGCACCTACCCGGAGGTCGGCCGGGTCGCGATGGACCAGATCGTGGTCGACCTCGGCGCGCCGGGACGCTCCGCCCCCGAGCACGGGCTGCTCGGGGCGGAGGCCGTGCTGTTCGGGGCGGGGGAGAACCCCTCGGCGAGCGCCTGGGCGGACGCCGCCGGCACCATCAACTACGAGATCGTCACCCGCGTCTCGCCCCGCGTGCCCCGGGTGCACCTGCACGCCGCGGAGGACCCGGCGGGCGCGGCGGAGGAGCAGGCATGAGCGAGTGGACCCGGACCGTGACCGTGGACGGGCCCGGGCGCACCCAGGCCCTGGCCGAGCGGCTGGGCGCCCAGCTGCGCGCCGGGGACCTGCTGGTCCTCACCGGCGAGCTCGGCGCGGGCAAGACCACGTTCACCCAGGGGCTGGGCCGGGGCCTGGGGGTGCGCGCGGGGATCATCTCGCCCACGTTCGTGCTGGTCCGCCGGCACCCCAACGTCCCGGACGGTCCCCGGCCCGGCGGCCCGGACCTGGTGCACGTCGACGCCTACCGGCTGGGCTCCGCGGCGGAGGTCGACGACATCGACCTGGAGGACACGGCCGACACCGCCGTCACCGTGGTCGAGTGGGGGGCCGGGAAGGTCGAGCACCTGGCCGACTCCCGCCTCGAGATCGTGCTGGAGCGCGCCGTGGGTACCGACCCCCTCGTCCCCGGCGCGGCCGGGGACGAGGACCCGGACGAGGACGACGAGCCCCGCCGCATCACCCTCACGGGGATCGGCCCGCGCTGGGCGGACGGGCCCCCGCGGCTCGACTGAGCCGGGAGGCGCCCCCGGGGGCGGGCACTACACTGGTCGGGTGCTCCTCCTGTGCCTGGACTCCTCCGCCGTCGCCTCCGCCGCCCTCGTCACCGGTGCGGGCGAGGTCCTCGGCTCCTACGCGAGCCCGGACACCCGCTCCCACGCCGAGGTCCTGGCCCCCGCGGTCCGCGACCTGCTGGCCGGCCGCGGCGTCACCGGCGCCGACCTCGACGGGGTCCTCGTCGGCACCGGCCCCGGGCCCTTCACCGGCCTGCGCGCGGGGATCGCGACGGCGCGGGCGCTCGCCTTCGCGTGGGACGTGCCGCTGCACGGTCTCATGAGCCTCGAGGCCCTCGCCCAGGACGCGGCCGGGCCCGCCCGAGCGGCCGGTCACGAGGAGTTCCTCGTGCTCACCGACGCCCGGCGCCGGGAGGTCTACTGGGCCCGGTACGCCGCGACCGAGGACGGCCCGCGGCGCACCGGG
>NZ_PDDL01000217.1:0-1987 GCF_020833785.1 Kocuria sp. CCUG 69068 | reverse complement strand
CCCGGCCGGCTCGGCGCCCCCGGCGCGCGGCAGGACGTGCAGCCGGACGTCCGGCAGGTCCGCCGGCAGGCAGTGGGCGGCGACGTCCTCGGGGTGCGGGACCTCCAGCACCACGTCGAGGCGGGGGCGGGTCCCGCCGGCGGGCAGCCCGTGGTGGGCGTCCGTGAACTCCTCCGCGACGGACATCAGGGCCGGGGCGGCGGTCTCATCCCCGACGGCGAGCACGCGCTGGGCGCCGCCGTGGTCCCACGCCGCCCAGGGCCGCTCCTGGGGACCGGGTCCGAGCAGGTACACGCGCTCGCCGGGGGACACGGCGGCCGCCCACCGGCTGCCCGGGCCGTCCTGGGCGTGCCCGCCGTGCACCACCACGTCGATCACGAGCTCCGGGACCACCATCCCGCAGAACGTGGTGCGCCGGACGCCGCGCACGGTGTAGGTGCGCATCCACCCGCGCTCCTCGGCGGGCCGGGCGAACCAGCCCTCCCGCAGCCCCAGTGACAGGTCCGCCCGCTCGGGCTCGCGCCCGGGCGGCGGGACCAGCAGCTTGATGTAGGCGTCCCGGCACCGGGTCCGGCCCCCGGCCCCGATGAGCGCGGGGGACAGGCCGGCGAGCTCCGGGCCCGCCAGGGTGATCCGGCGGAAGGACGGGCACAGCTGGGTCACGGACGTCACGGCGGCCTCGACGCACAGCACGGGGTCCGCGCGGGCACCGGTGGCCTCGGGGGTGGGGATGACGGTCACGGCAGGGTCCTTCCGATCTCGGCGGCGGCCCGGGGCGCGGGCTCCAGGGCCACGGGTGCGGCGGGCGGTACGGGGTGGGAGCCCTCGCGGGCCCGCCCGCGGGGCAGGACGACGGGCCGGCCGCCCACGGGGTCCCGCGCGACGTCCGCCCGGAGCCCGAAGACCTCGGCCAGCAGCTCGGGGGTGAGCACCTCGGCGGGCGTGCCCACGGCCACGATCCGTCCCGCGGCCATCGCCACGAGCCGGTCGGCCACGCGCGCGGCCAGGTTCAGCTCGTGCAGGACGGCGACGACGGTGGCCCGGCCGGCACCCGGCCCGTCCGGGTGCTCCAGCCCCCGGAGCATGTCCAGCAGGTCCACCTGGTGCGCCAGATCGAGGTAGGAGGTGGGCTCGTCGAGGAGCATCGTGCGGGCGCGCTGGGCCAGGGTCAGGGCGATCCAGACCCGCTGGCGCTGCCCGCCGGAGAGCTCCTCCACGGGCCGCGCGGCCAGGGCCGTGAGCTCGGTGAGCTCCATCGCCCGGGCCACGGCCGCGTCGTCGTCGGGGGAGGGGGCGCCCCACCACCGGCGGTGCGGGTGCCGTCCGCGCTCCACGAGCTCGGCGACGGTCAGGCCCTCCGGGACCACGGGCGACTGCGGCAGGAGGCTGACCGAGCGGGCGTACTGGCGGGCGTGCCACTCGCGCACGCCGCGGCCGTCCGCCTCGAGCGTGCCGGCGAGCGGGCGCAGCTGCCGGGACAGGCCCTTGAGCAGCGTGGTCTTGCCGCAGCCGTTGGCGCCGATGAGCACGGTGGTGGCCCCGTGCGGGATGTCGAGGTCCACCTCCCGCACCACGGTGCGGTCCTGGTAGCCCAGGGACAGGCCGCGCATCCGGAACGCGGGGACGCCGGCCCCGGGGTCCGCCACGGGCTCCTCCACGGGGCGCAGGCCGGGGCGCACGTCGTCGCGCAGCTCGGGGCTCATGCCAGGGCTCCTCTCCGCTGCCGCACGAGCAGCCACAGCATCACGGGGGCGCCCACGGCGCCCGTGACCACACCGGCCGGCAGCTGCACCTGCGCCACCAGGCCCGCGCCGACGGCGTCGGCAACCACCACGACCACGGCGCCCACGAGGGCGCACGCCACGATCGAGGTCCGCCCGCGGGTCAGGGCGGTGGCCACCGGGGTGGACATGAGCGCCACGAAGGCGAGCGGGCCGGTCGCGGCCGTGGCCACGGCGGCCAGCAGCACGCCCAGGCCCAGGGCGAG
>NZ_PDDL01000216.1:0-2007 GCF_020833785.1 Kocuria sp. CCUG 69068 | reverse complement strand
GATCCACCGGCTGGTCCCGTCCTCGGCGGCGATCCGGGCGTCGAGGCTCTGGGCGACCTTCAGGGTCACGAACGGGCGCTGGGCGCGCACGGTCTCGCCCCAGCGGTCGTTGAGCCGCTCGGCCTCCTCGGCCAGCAGCCCCGAGCGGACCTCGAGGCCCGCGGCGCGCAGGGTGGCGGCTCCGCCGGCGGCGGCGGCGGTGCGGTCGGGGGCGCCGTAGACCACGCGGGGCACACCGGCCTCCACGATCGCCTCGGCGCACGGGCCGGTGCGGCCCCAGTGGTTGCACGGCTCGAGGGTGACGTACATGGTGGTGCCCCGGAGGTCGGTGCCGGCGGACCCGGCGCGCTCCAGGACGTCGACCTCGGCGTGGACGGTGCCCGCCCCGCGGTGGTGGCCGACGTGCAGGATCCGCCCCTCGGCGTCGACGAGGACGGCTCCGACGAGGGGGTTGGCCCCGCGCGGGCCGCGCGCCGCCGCGTGCAGGGCAGTCCGCATGACCGAGCGCTCGGCGTCGTCGCCGGTCCGGTGCTGCGGGTCCATCACGTCGTCCTTTCCCGGGGCGGAACCGGGGCGCAGGACAACGGTGCCGCCGTCGGGACCCACGGGTCCGGACGGCGCCGTGGCGGGTGCCGTCGACGGCGCGCCACGAGGGCCGTTGAACGTGTTGCCTTCCATCCAGACTGTGACTGTCGGTACCGGAGTTCCACCGGTTCGGCCGGGCGACCCGTCGGTGCGGGCGCTGGGCGCCCGCAGGGACGTGGTCGTCCGGTTCGCGGACTGTGACCGCCGGTTCGGACTTCCACCGACCCCGGAACACGTTGTTCGTGCCCCGATTATGTCACAGGGCGTGCCCGCGGCGGCCCGCGGCCGGCCGGCTCAGGACTGCGCGGAGCGGGCCGCCCCGCGCAGGGCCGTGATCGCGGCCCCGGGGTCCTCCGCGCCGTAGACGGCGGAGCCCGCCACGAACGTGTCGGCCCCGGCCTCCGCGGCCCGCACGATGGTCTCCTCGGTGATCCCGCCGTCCACCTGCAGCGCCACCCGTCCCCCGCCGGCCCGGATCGCCTCGGCGGCCCGGCGGATCTTCGGCAGCGTGACGTCGAGGAAGGCCTGGCCGCCGAAGCCGGGCTCCACCGTCATGACCAGGAGCATGTCCAGCTCGGGCAGCAGGTCGAGGTACGGCTCCACGGGGGTCGCGGGGCGCAGGGCCATCCCGGCGCGGGCGCCGTGGGCGCGCAGCTCGCGGGCCAGCTTCAGCGGGGCGCGCGCGGCCTCGGCGTGGAAGGTGACCGACTCGCAGCCGAGCTCGGCGTAGCCCGCGGCCCAGCGGTCCGCGTCCTCGATCATCAGGTGCACGTCCAGCGGGAGGGGGCTGACGGCGAGGATCCGTTCCACGAGGGGCATGCCCAGCGTCAGGTTCGGGACGAAGTGGTTGTCCATGACGTCCACGTGCACGGCGTCGGCGGCGGCGATCCGGCCCAGCTCGGTCTCGAGGTTGACGAAGTCGGCGGAGAGGATCGAGGGGTGGATGCAGGTGCGGGGCACGGGGACTCCTGGTGGTCGGGCGGTCGGGGGCTCAGCGCTTGCGCAGCAGGGCCAGGAACATGGCGTCCGTGCCGTGGACGTGCGGCCACAGCTGGACGGTCGCGGGGCCGGCGCCCCCCGCCCACGGGCGGGACGGGGCGCGGTCCCCGTCGAGGCTGCCGGGCAGGGCCGCGGCCCGGACCGGCGCCAGGGCGTCGACCAGCTCGGCGTCCTCGCGGCGGGCCAGCACGTCCTGGACCACGGCGAGGGTCTCGGCCGCGTGCGGGGAGCAGGTCGCGTAGGCGACCAGGCCGCCGGGGCGGGCGACGTCCAGGGCGGCGTGCAGCAGCTCCCGCTGCAGCGGCCCGAGCTCCGCCAGGTCGCGAGGGGTGCGCCGCCAGCGCGACTCCGGGCGGCGGCGCAGCGCCCCGAGGCCGGTGCACGGGGCGTCGACGAGGACCCGGTCGAAGCCGGCCTCCTCGA
>NZ_PDDL01000215.1:0-2025 GCF_020833785.1 Kocuria sp. CCUG 69068 | reverse complement strand
CCGGACGTCCGCGGCCCGCGCGGCCCCGAGCAGCCACTCGGCGTCGAGGCGCCCGGCGTCCTCGCCGCTGGGGACGCCGTGGGCGGACAGCGCCGTGACCGTGATGCCGTCCACCGCCAGGAAGGCCGTGAAGCGGGCCGCGACGTCCGCCGGGTAGGTCGCCGCCACCGCGACCCGGCGGGCCCCCAGGTGCCGGACCGCCGCCGAGAACGCCCAGGACGTCGAGGAGGCGGGAGCGCCGCCGGCCTCGGCCACCCAGCGGGCCTGGGCGAGCGCGCCCTCCCGGCCGTGCACGAAGCTGCCCGACGTGCAGGCCCACAGCACGGCGTCCGGGGCGTGGGCGCGCGCCCGGCGGGCGGCGGGCTCCAGGTGCCGGCGGGCGCCGAGGTCGAGCAGCGCCCCGACGTCGTGCGCGGTGCCGCCCTCCCAGGTGTGCACCACGGGGAAGGCGGCGTCCGGCACGAGGCGCTCCAGCACCGCGTAGTCGTCCTCCGCGCTGTGCCCGGGATAGAGCATGACCACGGTGTGCACGTCGGGGCGCCTCCTCCCGGGAGGGTTGGACGGGATCGGCGAAGAGCTTACAGTTTGATTGTCGACAATCGTAGCCGCCGGAGGGGGTCCCGTGCAGGACGTGCTGGAGCTGTCCGCGCTGCAGCTGTCGGCGGCCTACGCCGCGGGCGAGCTGTCGCCGGTCGAGGTCGTCGAGGCGACGCTGCGCGCCATCGAGACCGTGGACCCGGTCCTCAACGCCTTCTGCCTCGTGGAGGGCGACGAGGCGCTGCGCGGCGCCCGGGACTCGCAGGAGCGCTGGGCCCGCGGGGAGGGGCGCGGACCGCTGGACGGGGTGCCCACCACGGTCAAGGACCTGCTCCTGGCCCGCGGCCGGCCCACCCTGCGCGGCTCCCTGCTCGTCGACGACGCCGGGCCGTGGGACGAGGACGCCCCGTCGGTGGCCCGGCTCAAGGAGGCCGGCGCGGTGCTCGTCGGCAGGACGACCACCCCGGAGTTCGGCTGGAAGGGCGTCACGGACAGCCCCCGCACCGGTGTCACGGTCAACCCCTGGGACACCGCCCGGACCCCCGGCGGCTCCTCGGGCGGCTCGGCCGCCGCCGTGGCGGCCCGGCTCGGCGCCCTGTCGGTGGGCACCGATGGCGGGGGGTCCGTCCGCATCCCGGCCTCCTTCTGCGGGATCGTGGGGCTCAAGCCCACCTACGGGCTGGTGCCCCTGTACCCGGCGAGCCCCTTCGGCACGCTGGCCCACGCCGGGCCGCTGACCCGCACCGTGGCCGACGCCGCCGCGATGCTCGACGCCCTGTCCGGGTACGACCCCCGGGACTGGTCCGCGCTGCCCACCCCCACCGGGAGCTTCCTCGGCCGGCTGGCCGGCCCGGAGCGGGCGGCCGGCCTGCGGGTGGCCTTCAGCCCGGACCTCGGCTACGGCGTCAACGACCCCGGGGTGGAACGCTCCGTGCGGGCGGCCGTCGGGGTGCTGGCCGAGCTCGGCGCGGTGGTCGAGGAGGTGGAGCTGGGCCAGGAGGACCCCGTGTGGGCCTACCACGTGCTCTGGTTCAGCGGCGCGGCGGCCGTGGTGGCCGGCTGCGGGGCGGGCGCGCTCGAACGGGTCGACCCCTCCCTGCGCGCCGCGCTCGAGCGGCACCACGGCTTCACCGCCCAGGACTACCTCGACGCCACGGCCTGCCGCATGGCCTGGGGCCGCCGGATGGGACTGCTGCACGAGCGCTACGACGTCCTCGTGACGCCCACCCTGCCCCGGACGGCCTTCGAGGCCGGCACGGACGTCCCGGCCGGGTCCCCGAGCCAGGACTGGACCAGCTGGACGCCCTACTCCTACCCCTTCAACCTCACCCAGCAGCCCGCGGTCACCGTCCCGTGCGGGCTCTCCGCGGAGGGGCTGCCCGTCGGCCTGCAGATCGTGGGCCCGCGCCACGGCGACCAGCGGGTGCTCGACGCCGCGGCCGCCTACGAGGCCGCGGCCGGCCACGGCGCCCTCCGCCCACCGGCCGC
>NZ_PDDL01000214.1:0-2190 GCF_020833785.1 Kocuria sp. CCUG 69068 | reverse complement strand
TGTCAACGGCGAGTGAAAACTGACCCCTTTCCGGCATCTGAAGGTTGACCCCCTGATCACTCGTCTTCTTGGGTTCCGGCCGCGGGCACGCGGCCGAGATCTCGGTTCTTCAGCCGGTAGGAGTCGCCCTTCAAGGCGATGACCTCCGCGTGGTGCACGAGGCGGTCGATCATGGCCGCGGCCACGACGTCGTCGCCGAAGACCTCGCCCCACCGGCCGAAGGGCTTGTTGCTGGTCACGATCAGCGAGGCCCGCTCGTAGCGGGAGGACACCAGCTGGAAGAACAGGTTCGCGGCCTCGGGCTCGAAGGGGATGTAGCCGACCTCGTCGATGACCAGCAGCGGGATCCGGGCCAGCTTGCGCAGCTCGGCCTGCAGCACCCCGGATTGGTGGGCCGCGGCCAGGCGGTCGACCCACTCGGCGGCGGTGGCGAAGAGCACCCGGTGCCCGGCCTGGCAGGCACGGATCGCGAGGCCGGTGGCCAAATGCGTCTTGCCCGTGCCCGGGGGCCCGAGGAAGACCACGTTGTCCTTGGCCGCGACGAAGTCCAGGGTGCCCAGATGCGCGATCTGCTCCCGGCGCAGTCCGCGGGCGTGGTCGAAGTCGAAGTCCTCCAGCCCCTTGCGGGCCGGGAATCGGGCGGCGCGGATGCGGCCCTCCCCGCCGTGGGCTTCCCGGGCGGCGACCTCGCGCTGCAGGCAGGCCAGCAGGAACTCCTGATGACTCCACGCCTCGGTCTGGGCGCGCTCGAGCAGCCTCGGCACGGCCTCGCGCAGGGTCGGGGCTTTCAGCGCCCGGGTCAGATAGGCCAGCTCTGCCTCCCAGTCCCGGGCCGGTGTTCTGGTGGTCATCTCAGGCCACCCCCTCATCGACCAGGGCCTCGGCTATCAGGGCGTCGTAGACGCTCAGATCCCGCTGCTCCACCTCGGTGGCCGCCGGCGGCACGGGCACGGCCAGCCGCCCCCGGCGCAGCGCGACCGCCGCGGCCGCATGCGCCGGGTCGGTGAAGCTCTGGTGCTTCGCCCAGGACCGGGGGTGCTCGGCCACCACGACCCCCTCGCAGGTGACCACCACCCGTTCCAGGTCCGCGGTCACCTGGATCCGCCGCCCGACAACACCGGGGTGGACGGAGTAGTCGTTGGCGTCCAGACGCACGTAGTGGTCCCGCGGCAGCCGGGTCGACCAGGACCACCCGGTGGCCGGGGCCACCGGGGGCAGAGGCAGCATCGCAGCCCGGTCCGCGGCCACCCGGTCCTCAGGGGTGCACCCGAGGACCCGCATCCGCCGGTGATTGCTGCCCGCCACCCAGCCGGCGATCTGGGCGTTGAAGTCGGCCGGGGAACTGAAGGTCCGCCCGGGCAGGAACGAGGTCTCCAAATGATCGTGGAAACGCTCGACCATGCCCTTGGCCTCGGGATCGGCTGGCTTGCAGATGATCACCTTCGCCCCCAGCACCCCACGGAAGGCGTGGGTGGCCGCCGTGAGCTCTGGGGCCCGAGCCCGCCACCGGCCCACCGCGCCCTCCCCGTCCCACACCAGCGTCCTGGGCACCGCCCCGAGGGTCAGCAGGTTCGCCCACCACCCGGCGAACAGATCCTGCTCACCGCGGGAGGGCACCAGCACCGCGGCCCGGAACCGGGAGTACCCGCTGACCATCGTCAGCACCGGCAGCCGCGTGGCCGTGCGCACCTGCCCGCACCCCACCGGCAGAGTGATGTCGGGGAACCAGAAGTCAAACTGCGCCAGCTCCCCGGGCCGGTAGACCGTGCGCGAGGCAGGATCCGGGGGCAGGTACACCGGGCGCAGCTCCGCGACCCGGTCGCGCAGCACCCGGATCGAGCGGTCCCAGCCGATCCGCTCGGCGATCACCGTCGCAGGCATCGTCGGATACGCCTGCAACAGCTCACGGATCTGGGGCTCGACCGCATCCACGATCGACCCGACGGGTTTCCGCTGGTACCGCGGCGGCTCATCCGCGGCCAGCGCCTTCTTCACGGTGTTCTTCGAACACCCCATCATCCGCGCGATCGCCTTGATCGGGATGCCCTCACCCCGATGCAGCCGCCGGATCTCCGCCCAGTTCTCCACGCTCAACACCCGCTTCCTCCCGTCCTCGCCATGAGGACAGGGTCCAGCAGGGGGTCAAACTTCGCCTGCCGCCACGGGGTCAGTTTTCACGTGCCGCCGACA
>NZ_PDDL01000213.1:0-2243 GCF_020833785.1 Kocuria sp. CCUG 69068 | reverse complement strand
GAGGCTGCCGCTCTGGCCTCCGCCACCGGCGTGCTGGTGCCCAGCGCCTGGGCGGCCCGCGATCTCCTCCGCCGCTACGGCACCGCGGACGCCGTCGTGGCCGAGCCGGGGGCCGAGCGCGGACCGGTGGCCGCGGGGTCGCGCCCGCCGCGGCTGACCTGTCTGGCGTCCCTGACCCCGCGCAAGAACCAGGGCCTCCTGCTGGAGGCCCTCGCGCCGCTGACCGCCCTCGGCTGGACCCTCGACCTCGTCGGCCCCGAGGGCGGCCCCGAGCACGTCCGCACCCTGCGCGCGGCAGTCCGGGACCTCCCCGATCCGGGGCGCGTGCGCTGCCCCGGTCCCCTCGAGGGCGCCGCGCTGGCCCGGCAGTGGGCGCGCACCGACCTGCTGCTGCTGCCCTCCACGACCGAGACCTACGGCATGGTCGTCACCGAGGCGCTCGCCCACGGCGTGCCCGCGGTGGTCGCGGCCGGCACCGGTGCGGTCGAGGCCCTCGACGGCACGCCGGGACCCCGGGGTGCGCCCGACACCGGTGTTCCGTCCTGCGCCGGCCTCCGGGCCGGTGCCGCCCTCGACCCCACCGACCCGTCCGCCTGGACCGCGGTGCTGCGCGACTGGCTGACCGACCCCGCCCTGCGCGCGCAGTGGCGGGCCGCCGCACTGGCCCGCCGCGACCGTCTGCGCAGCTGGACGGACACCGCCCGCGACGTCCTCGCGGCGATCGGCCCGCACCTCGACCCGTCCGACGCCCTCGGACGCAGTCCCGACCACGACCCCGACCGCACCAGGAGACCGTCATGACGAACCGCCCCGCCCCCGACCGTCCCGTCGCAGGCGACTGGCTGGCCCTGCGGGAGCCCGCCGACGCCGCGGCCCGCGAGGACTCCCTGCCGCTGATCGCCCGCATCGTGCGGCACTGGGAGCAGCTGCCGCCGGCCGCGGCCCCCGGCGCCGCGGACACCGAGCCGGTCGTGGTGGTGGACCTCGGCGCCGGGACGGGCGCGAACCGGGCCTGGCTCGCCCGGCACCTCCCCGGCCCCCAGCGCTGGATCCTGCTCGACCACGACCGCGAGCTGCTCGACCAGGCCGTGGCCGCCGCCCGAGCGGAGGGGGCCGACGTCGTGCCCGTCCTCGCCGGGGTCGAGGAGCTCGGCCGGGTGCTCGCGGAGCACCCGGCGGCCCGCCGGCTCGTGACGTGCTCCGCACTGCTCGACCTGCTGACCCGGCAGCAGCTCCGGGACCTGGCGCGCGTGCTCTCCGAGGAGGCCGTCCCGGCGCTCCTCGCCCTGACCGTCGACGGCGAGGTCCTCCTCGACCCGCCCCACCACCTGGACCCCTCGGTGCTGGGGGCCTTCGAGGACCACCAGCACCGCGGCGAGCTCGCCGGGACCGACGCCGTGCGGCTGGCCGCGGAGGCCCTGCAGGAGCGCGGCATGGTCGTGGACGTGACGCCCACCCCCTGGTGGATCTCCGACCAGCCGTGGGCCCGGCCCCTCCTGGAGCGGTTCCTCGCCGACCGCGCGGACGCCGCCGTGGAGCACCGCCCGGACCTCACGGCCGAGGCCCACGCCTGGCTGCGGACCCGCCTGGTGGACTGCGCCCGCGGCCGGCTGCGGGCCACGGTGGGGCACGCGGACGTGCTCGGCCTGCCGCCCGTCAGCTGAGGCCGCGGGCGCACCGCTCCAGCCACAGCACGTCCCGGCCGAAGGACACCAGCAGCAGGACGAGCGCGATCACGGTGGCCGTGACGGCCAGCGGCAGCGGGATCAGGGGGACCAGCGCGCCGAGCAGGACGCCGCCCTGGATCCCCGCCACCACCCGCCGGTACGAGGAGAAGGGCAGCTCGCGGCGCCACGCCGGGCGCACCCGCAGACCCAGCAGGAAGAGGTAGCGCAGGGCGCCGATCACCACCACCCACCACGCCTCCGGCAGCCCGATCCGGGCGGCGACCGCCACCGAGAGGAAGAGCAGCAGCACGGCGTCGACCTCCTGGTCGAACCGGGCCCCGGCGCGCGTGGCGGTCCCGGTGCGGCGCGCCACCCACCCGTCGATCCCGTCGAGCAGCCACGCGGGCAGCGCGACGGCGAACACGGCCCAGCACCAGGCGTCGGCGGGCCGGCCCCCGTCATGCCCCAGCACGGGGGCCAGCCCCAGGGGCAGGAGCGCGGCGGCCAGGGCGACGAGCACGGAGCGGCCCACGGTGACCCGGTCGGCGGGGCCGTAGGGCTCGCCGCGGCGGCGCA
>NZ_PDDL01000212.1:0-2333 GCF_020833785.1 Kocuria sp. CCUG 69068 | reverse complement strand
GTCCTCGATGCTGTCGAGCAGCCCGCCCACGGCGCTGCCCACCACGGGGCGGGCGCACGCCATCGCCTCGAGCGGGACCATGCCGAACGGCTCGTACCAGGGGGTGCAGGCCACGACGTCCGCGGTGGCGAGCAGCGCGGCGGCGTCGTCGTGGTCCACGCGGCCGAGCAGCTCCACGCGCTCGGCCACGCCGAACTCCCGGGCCAGCGCCCGCAGCCGCAGGGCCTCGGGGTCCCGGTCCAGCTCGGCGCGGGCGGGGCCGCCGGCCACGACGAGCTCCGCGTCCGGCAGCTCGGCGAGGGCGCGCACGACGACGTCCACGCCCTTGCGCTCCACGAGCCGGCCGAGCGCCACGATCCGGGGCCGCCGGTCGCCGGCGGGCGGCGGCACGGGGACGAAGGCGTCGAGGTCCACGCCGCACGGGACCACGTCGATCCGTGCGGGGTCCCCGCCGAGGGCCAGGAGCTCGGCCTGTTCGTCCCGGCAGGTGGCCAGGACGAGGTCCGCCGCGGCGACGAGCTCGTTCTCGGCCGCGAGCCGGCCGGTGGGGCTGGTGTCGGCCGCGCCCTGGTGGCGGCGCTTGACGGCCCCGAGCGCGTGGAAGGTCTGCACCACCGGGATCTGCATCGTCTCCGCGGCGCGGCGGGCCGCGATCCCGGACATCCAGAAGTGGGCGTGCACGAGGTCGGGGACCCCGCGGTGGGCCCAGTCGCGGGCGAGCCAGCGTCCGAACTCGTCCATGTACGGCGCGAGGTCGTCCTTGGGCAGGAGGCTCGGGGGCCCCGCCGGGACGTGGACCACGTGCGCCCCGGGGGCGAGCTCGACCACGTCGGGCAGCCGGGCGTCGTCGCGGCGGGTGTACACGACGACGTCGTGGCCCAGCCGGGCGAGACCCGCCGCGAGGGCGGCCACGTAGACGTTCTGCCCCCCGGCGTCGACCCCGCCGAGCGCGGCCAGCGGGCTGGCGTGCTCGGAGACCATTGCGATTCTCATGCTGTCACCTTCTCCAGGATGCGGTCCCACTCCGCGAGGAAGCGGTCCGCGCCGTAGTGTTCCAGGGCGTGCTCGCGGGCGGCGGCGCCCACGGCGGCCGCCGCACCGGGATCGTCCAGCCAGTGCCGGGCGCGGGCGGCAAGGGCCTCCGGGTCGTTGGAGAGCAGCCCCGCCCCGGGCGGGACCGCCCGGGGCGCCTCGGTGGTCGAGAGCCCGAGCACCGGCATCCCGATGGTCATCGCCTCCAGCAGCGCCAGGCCCAGGCTCGTCCACCGGTAGGGGTGGTAGTAGGCCCGGTGCTCGCCGAGCGCCGCGTGCAGCTTCTCCTGAGGATAGTTCTCGTGCAGCCGCCCGGCCATGTGGGGCGCGTGCTCGGCGAGCTGGTCCATCCCCATGCCGTACACGTCCACCGGCAGCTCGCGGGCCAGCGCGGTCAGCAGGTCGGTGCCCGCGATCCGCCCGCGCCGGACGGGCTCGTTGACCACGGCGGCCAGGCTGGCCGTGCGTCCCGTGTAGAGCGGTCCGGGGTCCAGGACGCCGTGCTCCACGACCTCGGTGGGCGCGTCCCCGTTGTCCCACATCATCCGGTTGAAGTGCGTCACGTGGACCACGGGGATGTCGGAGCGCCCGGCCAGGGGGTGGCGGGTGGCCACGGCGGGCCCGCGCGGGGTGTCGTGCTCCACGTAGACCGCCGGGACGTCGCTCCCCGCCCGGCGTCCGGTCCACCGCTCGAGCAGCTCCAGCTCGTGGGGCCGCTGCAGCAGGACGACGTCGAACGCGGTGCCGGCCAGCTCCTCGGGCGTGCACTCGACGGCGGCCGCCGGCCAGTCCCAGGTCTCGGCCCGGCCGCGGCCGTCGGGGCCGCGGTCGGCGACGACGGGCAGCAGATAGGTGTGGGGACCGTGCACGAACGATGTCGTCCACGATCCGTGGACGTGCCAGGTCAGGATGCGCACCCGGGTCCTCCTTCCGGTTCGGGAACAGTGGCGAGGGCCCCGGGAGCGCCGTGCACGAGCTCCTCGACGGCCGCGAGCACGGCCGCCGGGGACACGGAGGACAGGCACGGGTGGCCGGGCACGGGGCAGTCGCGGGCGCGGGAGCCGCGGCAGTCCGCGCCCTGGTCCCCGAGCAGCACGACGGGCACACCCCAGGGCGCCCAGCGCTCGGGCGGCACGACCGGGGAGAAGAGGGAGACCACCGGGGTGCCCACGGCCGCGGCCAGGTGCGCGGGTCCGGTGTTGCCGACGACGACGCACGCGGCGGCGTCCAGCACGGCGGCCAGGCCGGGCAGGTCGGTCCGGCCGGCGAGGTCCAGCACCGTGCCGTCCGGGGCGGCCTCC
>NZ_PDDL01000211.1:0-2362 GCF_020833785.1 Kocuria sp. CCUG 69068 | reverse complement strand
CCCCCGTGCGGCCCGTCCCGGCGCCGCGGCTCCCGCCGCGCCCACCGGGGCGGTCGTCGTCGTGCGCGTCCTCGGACGCGCTCTCCGCGGGGACGACGGCGGGGAGCAGGCCCGTCCACACGGGCTCCTCGCGCTGCCGGTCGTCCGCGGGCGGGTCTGCCTGCTGCCAGGGCGCCTTGTCGTTGCTGGGGGTGGCCACGGGCGGGTCCTTCGGTCGGAGGGGGTCGGTGGTCCGGGGCGGGCGGGTCCGCTCCGGCCGGTCCCGATCCTACCCACCGCCGGCCCCCTCCCTCACCTGCGGGGGCTCACCGGCGGGGGCTCACCAGTCGCCCTTCCACTCCTCGTCCGCGTAGTGCTCGAGCGGGATGTTCCAGTCGCCGTACCCGTCGTCGGGATCGGCCTGCGGGTAGCCGGTGCCCACGACCTCCACGACGTCCCCGGGCCGGAACACGTCGTGGATGAACTTCGCGCCCTCGGGCGGCATGCCCACGCATCCGTGGGAGACGTTGGCGATCCCCAGGACGGGCAGCGCGGAGGGCAGCGCCTGGTGCACGAACTCGCCGCTGGCGGTCAGCCGGGACACGTTGGAGGCCCAGAACGTGTCGTACCAGTGCGGGTCCCCCGGCTCCAGTTCCAGCGAGGAGGCCTTGAACAGGTACGTCGGGGCCTGCTCCATGATGACCTTCTGCCCGGTGGTCGAGGGCCAGTCCGGATTGCCCAGGGTCACGGGGAACGTCCCCGCGACCTCGCCGTCCACCCAGGCGGTCAGCGTCTTGGTCTCGTTGTCCACCCGGGCGTAGTGCTCGGCGCCGGTCGAGAAGCTCCGGCGCAGGTCGTGGTTGCCCACCATGCCGTGGCCCACGTCGAGTCCGAGGAGGTCCAGGGAGACCGTGATCTCCGAGCGCGGCGCCCACTTCTCGGCGGGGCGGTAGCGCAGCATCGTGTCCGAGTACCACCGGAAGGCGCCCGCCCGGTCGCCGCCGCCGTCCACGGTGACGGCCTCCTCGACCTGCTCCTTGTGCACGACGGGCTCGGAGAAGGTGAACTCCAGGACCTGACCGGTGCCGTAGACCCCGCCCTCGGCCACGTTGAGGCGCGCGTCGACCTCGTGCGCCGCGAGGACGGTCGTGAACGTGCTGGTGCCCGTGGTCGGTCCCGTCCCGGAGGCGGTGCTCCAGTGCAGGACGTAGGGGGTGTCGAAGGCCAGGACCGCGGTGCTGGTCCAGGTGCGGCCGTCGGCGGAGAGCTCCCCGGGCACCGGTTCCCCGCCGGCGGCGGGCACCAGCACGACGTCGGTCAGCTCGCCCCCGTCGGCGCGCACCACGACCGGTTCCACGGGGTTGTGCTCGACCGCCGCGTCCGCGGGGGCGACGGTGACCTCGGCCGGTGCGGCCGTGGCCGGCCCGCTCGGGGACGGCGTGGCCGGGACGGTGGCGGTCGGGGCGGTGGCCGTCGGGGCGGTGGCGGCCGGCTCTGCCGCGGGGGCCCCGGAGGCCTGGGCGCAGCCGGTGGCGAGCAGGACCGTCACGGCCCCCAGCGCGACCAGGCGCCGGGGGGCCGGCAGCGCTCGCGGGGAGGGGGGCGCGGGAACCGGGCAGGAGGACAGGGGCATGGGAAGCGGCACCTCGGGCGTCTGGGGGGTGGGGGGAACGCTGGGGAACTGCTTCCCACGATAGGTCCGCAGTCCGCGCAGGACCTCACCCGCCACCCATCGGTCACGAATGTTAACGCCTTCGTGACCCCCTGCGACGTGTGCGGTGCGTCATCACCCGGGGGTCAGGCAGGCGATGCCGTGGGCGATCGGATAGACCGGGTGCACCCCGTCTCGGAACGGGCGGTCGCTCATCAGCCGGTCGGCGTCCACGGGGATCAGCGTCCCGCCCGTGAGGGGGCACCGCAGGAGCTCGAGCAGACCGGGCGCAAGGACGACCGCCACGGGGGGCACCTGCTCCGGCTCGGGCACCGGCAGCGCCCAGGGGGCGGGGCGGCGGTCGGCCGGTGTCTCGTGGTGCCGCGCCGGCCTGCTCTCGTGGCGGTTCTCGGTGCGGAGACCGGTGTGGAACTCGGTGTGGAGTTCGTGGGCCGGCTGCGTCGTTGCAGGGACAGTCATGGGGGGACTCCTGGTGCTCCGGGGGGAAGAGCCTTCCGCACCGGACAGGTGCGGTCTGCGGCTCATCCTAGGGGCGGAGCACGGGCACGGTGCGGAACCGGCCGGGGACGCGCGGTTCAGGCCTCGGGCCGGGCGGAGCCCCCGGGCACGGCGGGCCGGCGCAGGTGCGCCCGGTGCAGGGCCGCGGGCACCGGGACGTCGTTCCACGGCACCTCGGGGGCCGGTTCGGGGGCCGGCCGCGGAGCGCGCTCG
>NZ_PDDL01000210.1:0-2365 GCF_020833785.1 Kocuria sp. CCUG 69068 | reverse complement strand
GCGTCCGGGATGTCCCTGCGCAACCGCATCCCCGCCCGCGCGCTCGAGCAGGTCGTGCGGGCCATGGTCACCGACCCCACGGGGGCGCTGACCCCCGGCGCCCGGGCGCTCCCGGTGGCCGGCGGCAGCGGGACCCTCGCCGGCCGGTTCGACGACGACGCCGAGCGCCCCGGGCGAGGCCTGGCGCGGGCGAAGACAGGCACGCTGAACTCCGTGGTCGCCCTCAGCGGGCACGTCAGCACGGACGGGGGGCGGCTGCTGACGTTCTCCGTGGTGCTCAACGAGGTCGCCGACCCCGCCGCCGCCCGGGACGCCGTGGACCGCGCGGTGGCGGCCCTGGCCCTCCTGTGACGGCCCGCGCCGGGCGCTCCCAGGCGCGTGTGGTTGCATGAGGCCATGAGCGCAGCACAACGACCGCCGGAGACGGACGCGCCCGGGATCGTCCGGTGGGACCTCGCGGCCTCAGCCGCCGCCCGGCTCACGCCGCCGGGGCCGAGGATGTCCGCCCGGGCCATGCAGGCGGCGGTGGCCTCCATGCGCCGCCACGCCGAGGCGTCCGTGGACCATGTCCACCGGATCACCGGGCTCGAGGCGGCGCGGGACCTGCGGGACTCCACCGTGCTGGTCGTGGACCGCGCCGGGTGGTCGAAGGCCAACGCCCAGGCCTTCGAGGTGCTCATGGAGCCGGCGGTCGAGGCCCTGCGCCGGCGCCGCCCGGAGCAGTTCGGCGCGGCCGCCACCGCCCTCGGCGGCACGGCCACCGCCATGGAGATGGCGGCGGTCCTCGGGTTCCTCTCCGCGAAGGTCCTGGGCCAGTACGACCCGTACGCCGGGCTGGTCTCCGCCGTGGCCGCGCAGCGGCACCCCGGCGGGCGGCTGATGCTCGTCGCGCCCAACATCCTCACGGTCGAGCGGGAGCTCAACGTCGAGCCGGAGGACTTCCGGCTGTGGGTCTGCCTCCACGAGCAGACCCACCGCGTCCAGTTCGCCGCGGCCCCGTGGCTGCGCGAGCACATGATCGAGCAGATCAACGAGCTCGCCGACTCCCTCATGGGGCACGCCGAGACCCTCGGGGCGCGGCTCACGGAAGCGGTCCGCTCCCTGCCCGGGCGCGGCGCGGGGGCGGAGGAGCCCCGGGCCTCCCTCGGCGTGGTGGGCCTGCTCATGGGGCGGCGGGAGCGGGAGGTGCTCTCCCACCTCACCGCCGTGATGAGCCTGCTCGAGGGGCACGCGAACTTCGTGATGGACGGGGTGGACGCCTCCGTGGTGCCCTCCGTGAAGACGATCCGGCGGCGCTTCGAGCGGCGCTCCGAGCTCCAGGGCAGCCTCGACCGCTTCGTCCGGCGCCTGCTCGGGATGGACGCGAAGATGCGCCAGTACAGCGACGGCCAGCGGTTCGTCACGACCGTGGTGGGGACCGTGGGGCTGGAGTCGTTCAACCGGATCTGGGAGGCCCCGGAGCACCTTCCCACGGAGGCCGAGATCCACGCCCCGGAGCGCTGGATCGAGCGCGTGCTGGGCCCGGGCGCACCGCCGCGCCGGCTCCTCCCCGCCCCGGAGCCGCCGGGAATGTGGTAGACACCACGCACCCCCGTTTGACATGCAGATTCATACACATTAGGGGTGGGGCGCCCCGCCTCGGAGACCTCGGTCACGGCGCGACACGCGGTAGGCCGGATCACCTTTGTGTGACAAAATCTTTACGTGAGCACAGAGAATATCGAACAGCAGGTCAAGCTGTACGGCCAGCCCCTGTCGGAGCGCTTCGGCACGGTCGTCCAGGCCTACGGCATCACGCAGCGGCGACTGGCCGAGGTCCTCGGCCTCTCCGCCCCCATGCTGTCGCAGCTCAACAGCGGCCGCCGGATCAAGATCGGCAACCCGGCGGTCTACGAGCGCCTGGTGATGCTGGAGCAGCGCATCGGCACCCCGGACATCGAGGAGGTCCTCGCCGCGGTCGAGGCCTCGCAGCCCGTGCTGTCGACCACGCAGATCCAGGCCGGCATCCACAGCGAGACCAACGCCGTCGCGGCCCTCGCGCACGTGGTCCCGCGGCACGAGCTCGAGGCCGCCCTGGACCTGCTCGGCGAGACCGCCCCGACCCTCGCCAAGGTCGTGCGCCTGGCCGTGCGGGAGTCGCAGAACCAGCAGGCCGCGAGCGACCGCGAGGACGCCCGCCGGTGACCCAGTTCGCCCGCCGCGGCCGACTGTCCCCGGACGTCGCCGCGGGGCGGCGCCGTGTGCTCGACTCCGTCCGGCAGCACGTCCCCCGGACCTCCGCGGAGCCCCCGCTCGTGCTGGTGGCCTGCAGCGGCGGCCCCGACTCCCTCGCGCTGGCCGCCGCCGCGGCCCACTTCGCCCGGCG
>NZ_PDDL01000021.1:0-44551 GCF_020833785.1 Kocuria sp. CCUG 69068 | reverse complement strand
CGTCCGGATCCGTCCCGGGACGGCGGTCCCGGCGGCGTCCCGGGCGCTCGGCGCGCTCCTGCTCGTCGCGCCGCGCCGCCTCGCGCAGCGCGGCCTCGTGGGCGGCGATCTCGGCGAGGTCGGCCTCGGTGGCCGGACCGGTGACCACGGGCCGGCGGGCCGTGTGGGAGATCGCCAGGATGATCGCCGCGATGATCCAGTTGGACAGCAGCGAGGAGCCGCCCGCGGACATGAACGGGGTGGTCAGCCCGGTCAGGGGGATGAGCCGGGTGACCCCGCCCACCACCACGAACAGCTGCAGCACGATGACCGCGGACAGCCCCGCCGCCAGCAGCTTGCCGAAGGAGTCACGGGTGCCCAGGGCGGCCCGGAAGCCCCGGGTGACGAACAGGAAGAACAGCACGAGCACGGCGCTCAGGCCGATGAGCCCCAGCTCCTCGCCGAACGCGGTCATGATCATGTCCGAGTTGGCGTAGGAGACGAGGTCCGGCCGGCCCTGGCCGAGCCCCTGCCCGAAGAGCCCGCCGGAGGAGAGCCCGAACAGGCCCTGGACGATCTGCCCGGAGCCGCCCGGGGCCCGGTTGTACACCTCCGGGTCGAACGCGTTGAGCCAGGAGTCCAGGCGTGCCGCCACGTGGCCGAAGGTCTGGCTCGCGAAGAACCCTCCGACGGCCACGAGCAGCAGCCCGATGACGATCCAGCCGAGCCGGCTCGTGGCGAGGTAGATCATGGCCAGGAAGAGGCCGAAGAACAGGATCGCGGAGCCGAGGTCCCGCTGGAACACCAGCACGCCGATCGCGATGATCCACGCCGCGAACATCGGCGCCATGTCCCGGAACCGCGGCAGGCGCACGGGGCCGATCTTCTTGCCGGCCAGCAGGATGAGGTCCCGGTTGGTCGAGAGGTAGCCGGCGAAGAAGACGGCCAGGGTGATCTTGGCGACCTCCCCGGGCTGGAAGGTGCGACCGCCCACGGAGATCCAGATCCGGGCGCCGTTGAGCTCCAGGCCGAGACCGGGCAGGAGGGGCAGGAGCAGCAGCAGCCCGCTGAGCACCAGGCAGATGTAGGTGATCCGCCGCAGCACCCGGTGGTCCTTGAGGAACCAGAGCACCAGGCAGGCGGCGGTCATGGCGAAGGCCGTCCACACCACCTGGGAGCCCGCGGCCGTCTGGTCCGTGGTGAGGTCGATCCGGTGGATCATGGCGATGCCCAGGCCGTTGAGGGCCACGACGATCGGCAGGACATAGGGGTCCGCGTACTTGGCCCGCAGCCGCAGCACCACGTGCAGGACCAGCGCGCCGATGCCCAGGACCAGCCCGGAGACGAAGAGGTGCGGGTCCCCCGAGCCCAGCTGGTCGGGGTCCACGAGGACGTTCGCGCCCACGCCGATGCCCACGGCGAGCACGAGCAGGAGCAGCTCGGTGAGCCGCCGCGGCTTCTGGCGGGGCTCGGCCTGCTCCTCCCGGGGGGAGGTCGCGGCGGGGGCGCTCATCCGTCACCACCGGGAGAGACCGCGGGAGAGGCCGCGGGGGAGGCGGCGGGGGAGGCGGTGGCCCGCTGGACGGTGCCCGTCGGGCGCGGCTCCGGGCCGGGCGTCTCCTCGGGCACGGACTCGCGCAGCTCGCGCACGATCCGCTCCGCCTCCTCGAGGCTGCCGGCGGGGATGGCGTTGCGGACCCGTTCCTGGGCGAAGCCCGGGAGGTCCTCGACCCGCAGGTCCGTGGCGCGCTCGAGGTCGCTGAGGCTCACGGGCCCCAGCGACTGGGAGACGCCGTTGTAGATCGCCACGTTGCCCTGCTGCTCGCCGACGTAGTACTGCGAGCTGATCCAGCCGCTCGTGAGCCAGCCCCCGGCCACGAGCAGCAGCCCTGCCGTGGCCAGCGCGAGCACGGCCACGGCGCGCCGGTGGCGGCGCCGGCGCGGGGACGGGACGGTGGCGTCGGCCCGGTGCAGCGCCGACTCGACGTCCCGCGGATCGGCCAGCGTGTCGGGGGCGGAGGTCTGCAGGAGGGTCGCGCGGCGCTCCAGGACGCTGTCGCTCACGGTGGGGATGCGCCCGGTCTGGGTGGCGTTGGCGGCGGCGCCCACCAGCAGGTGGGGGCGCGCGGCGAGGTCGCGGCGCAGCGCGGCCGCCGAGGACTCGGCCTCGGCGGTCCCCGGCGTCCCGGCGTCCCCGGTGATCTCGTCCGAGGTGCGGGCGAACTCCGGGTCCGGGACGGCGCCGCGGGCCTCGCCGGCCTGCGGCACGGGGGCGGTGTCGTCGGTCTCGAAGACCTGGACGACCACCACGGTCACGTTGTCGGGGGCCCCGCGGTCCAGGGTCAGCTCCACGAGCGTGTCCACGATCTGGTTGAGGTCGTCGGTGGAGCCCAGCACCGAGTGGATGGTCTCCGGGCGGACCACGGCGTTGAGCCCGTCGGAGCACAGCAGCCAGCGCTCGCCGCGCTCCGGGCGGAGGGTCTCCACGTCGATCTCGGGGGAGGCGTCGACGTCCCCGAGCACGCGCATGAGGACGTTCTTGTGCGGGTGGGACTCGGCCTCGTCCGGGCGCAGCCGGCCCTCGTCGATGAGCCGCTGGACGAAGGTGTGGTCCTTGGTGACCTGGCGGAACTCGTCGCCCCGGAGCCGGTACGCGCGGGAGTCCCCGATGTGGGCCACGACGAGCTCGTCCTGGTCGGCGAGCAGGGCCGTGACGGTGGTGCCCATGCCGCCCAGGCGGGCGTTGCCCAGGACCAGCTTGGCGAGGTTCTGGTTGGCGTTCTGGATCTCGTCCGTGAGCACGGTGGCGCCGTCGCCGTGGTGGTCCGGGCGGTCGAGGCTCGTGAGGTCCATGACCGCGGAGGCCGAGGCGACGTCCCCGCCCACGTGTCCGCCCATGCCGTCGGCGACCACGGCGAGGTGGCGGCCCGCGTAGGCGGAGTCGTCGTTCTTCGAGCGGACGCGGCCCACGTCGGAGCGCGCCGCGTAGCGGAAGGCGATCGCCATGCGTCAGGACCTCAGTTCCAGGACGGTCTTGCCCACCCGGAACGGGGTCCCGGGGTCGAGCGGCACGGCCCGGGAGAGGCGCTGCTGGCCGACGAAGGTGCCGTTGGTGGAGCCGAGGTCCTCGAGGAACCAGCGGGAGCCCTGCGGGAACAGCCGGGCGTGGCGCCCCGAGGCGTAGTCGTCGCCGAGGGGCACGGTGGCCTCGGGGGAGCGGCCCAGCAGCACCGGGGCGTTGCCCAGCGGGTAGCTGCGGCCGCGGAGCGGGCCGTCGAGGACGACCAGGGTCTGGGGGCGGGAGCGCTGCCCGGTGCTGGGGCCCGCGGCGGGCGGGACCGGGTCCTCCACGGCGCCCCGGCGCTCGGCGCGGGACCTCGTGAGGACCGCCGGGAGCTTCCCGCCGACCGCCAGGTCACGCCCCTGGCTGGCGACGATGCTGAAGATGAAGATCCAGAGCAGCGCCAGGAAGCCGAAGCGGAGCAGGGTGACGGTGAGTTCGGACATTCAGCGGTTCCCCTTCGGGGTCAGGAGGCGGAACGTGATCCTGGTCCGACCCATGGTGATCACGGAGCCGTTGACCAGCTCGGTGCGGCCGATCACCCGCTCCCCGTCCACGTAGGAACCGTTGGTCGAGCCGAGGTCCACGGCCACGAAGTGCTCGCCCTGCCGCCGGATCTCGAGGTGCTTGCGGGACACGCCGGTGTCCTCCACGGTGATGTCCGCCTCGGCGGAGCGGCCCAGCACGATCGAGTCCGCGTTGAGGGAGTAGCGCGCGCCGTCGACGTCGAGCACCGGGATCCAGTGCTGGGCGGGCACGGAGCGCGTCGGCTCCCCCTCGTCCTCCTCCCGGCGGTGGCCGCGGGCGATCCGCTGCCCGCTCGGGGTGGCGGGGGTGTTGGGGGACTCGGCGGTGCGCTGGGCCGAGGAGTGGACGCGGAACTCGCCGGCCTCCACCTCCGGGTTGCGGGTGAAGGACACCTTCACCGCCCCCTGGAGCGTGTAGGCCTGGCTGCGGGCGTGCTTGATGACGACGTCGCACAGCTCCTCCGCGAGCGGCGTGCCCCAGTCCTGGGCGCGCGGGAAGTCCTCGTCCGAGAACTCCACGACGAAGACGTTGGGGGCCATGGTGCGGCCGGCGGAGATCGTGAACGCCTCCTGGTCGAGCTCCCGCCGGAGGGCGCTGGCGATCTCGACGGCCTCCACCCGCTTCCGGGAGCCGGTGGAGAAGGTGGCGCGGACGGCCTTCTCGATGTTCTTCTCGAGGCTCTCGAGGAATCCCATGCCGCCTCCTTCCTGGCGTCGATCACGGTGCGCATGCACCCGGTCCCGGGTCAGGCGCTCTCCAGGATAGTAGACGCGACGCCTGTGAGCCCGGTGGGGGGTCCGCGCCGGGCGGGTCAGCGCCCCGGTCACGTCCTTGCCAGGGGGTCCGCAGGGGAGAAGAATCCCGGGTATGAAGCACACTGACCGAAGGCACCTGTCCCTGGCGGCGCTCGCCCTCTCCGCCCTGCTCCTCACGGGCTGCGGCGGCGACGGGGGTGACGGCGGCGCCGGAGGGGACGGCACCACCCCCCCGGCGGAGACCGGAGCCCCGGCCGACACCGCCACCCCCGACGACAGCGCGAGCCCGGACGACACCGCCACCCCGGACGACAGCGCGAGCCCCGACGACAGCGCGAGCCCCGACGACGACGGCACCGCCACGGCCTCCGGCTCGGCCTCGCCCTCGGAGAGCCCCACCGACGACGCCACCGGCGGGTCCGGCGGCGAGGCGGCCGTCGTGGCCTCCGCGGTCGCCGCGGCCGAGGACGCGGTGGGCGGTGACGCCCAGGCCTTCGAGATCGGACGGGAGGACAGCCCGGCCAGCTGGGAGGTCACCGTCGCCGCCGACGACCGCGAGCACCAGGTGTACGTCTCGCAGGACGGCGAGGACGTGATCAGCCAGGAGGAGGAGGGCGGCCTCGACAGCGACGACGGCGAGAAGCTCGCCCAGGTCCGGGTGCCCCTCGACGAGGGGCTGGCCACGGCGCTGGAGACGGTCAACGGCACGGTCGACGAGGCGCAGCTCGAGACGGAGGACGGCACGACCGTGTGGGAGGTCGAGATCGACGAGCCGGACGGCAACTCCGTGGACGTGTTCGTCAACGTCGAGGACGGCTCCGTGCTGAAGATCGACCGCTGACCCCGTGGTCGCGGACCCCGGCCGCACGGAGCGCCGCCGGCTGCGGCTGACGTTCCTGGGCCTGCTCATGGCGGTCCTGCTGGCCGCCCTCGACCAGACGATCGTGGCCACGGCGCTGCCCTCGATCGTCGGGGACCTGGACGGGCTCGACCGGATCTCCTGGGTGGTCACGGCGTACGTGCTCGCCGCCACCGTGGGCCTGCCGGTCTACGGGAAGCTGGGCGACCTCTACGGGCGCAAGCGGATCTTCCTGGTGGCCGTCGTGGTCTTCCTGCTCGGCTCCGTGCTCTCGGGCGCCGCCCAGGACATGACGCAGCTCATCGTCCTCCGCGCGCTGCAGGGCCTGGGCGGCGGCGGCCTCCTGATCGGGGCGCAGGCGATCATCGCGGACCTCGTGCCGGCCCGCGAGCGCGGCCGGTACATGGGCGTGATCGGGGCGGCCTTCGGTCTCGCCTCGGTGAGCGGGCCGCTGGTCGGCGGGTTCCTCACGGACCTCGTGAGCTGGCGGTGGGTGTTCTACATCAACCTGCCGCTGGGCCTGGTGACGCTCCTGTTCATCCCCCGCTTCCTGCACCTGCCGCACGTCCCCCGGGGACGGGTGCGCCTCGACGTGCTGGGCACGGCGCTGCTGGCGCTGGGCAGCGTGGCGTTCGTGCTCCTCACCACGTGGGCCGGCACGGCGTACGCGTGGTCGAGCCCGCGGATCCTCGGCCTCGCCGGGGCGGTCCTGGTGCTCGGCGTGCTGTTCGTGATGGTGGAGCGCCGCGCCGCGGAGCCGATCATCCCGCTGCACCTGTTCCGCGTGCGCAACTTCGTGGTGCCCACCGCGGCGGCCGTCGGCATGGGCGTGATCATGTTCGCGACCATCACCTACCTGCCCACCTACCTGCAGATGGTCGACGGCGCCTCGGCCACCACCGCCGGCCTGATGATGATCCCCGTGACGGCCGGGATGCTCGTCGGCACGATCGGCACCGGCCGCCGCATCGCACGCACGGGGCGCTACAAGCACTGGCCCGTGCTGGGCTCCGCGGTGATGGCCGCCGGGCTCGCGCTGCTCTCGCTGATCGACGAGTCCACCCCGTACGCCCTGACGGCCGCGGGGATGGCCGTCACCGGTCTCGGCATCGGCTGTCTCATGCAGAACCTCGTCCTGATCGTGCAGAACGCGGTGCCGCCCGCGGAGCTGGGGGCCGCGACGTCGTCGTCGAACTTCTTCCGCCAGATCGGGGCGTCCTTCGGGATCGCCGTGTTCGGCTCCGTCTTCGTCGCCCGGCTCGACGACGCGCTCGGGGGCCGCGTCGTGCCCGCCCTCGATCTCGACGCCCTGAGCCCCCAGGTGCTCGCGGGACTGCCCGCCCCGGTGCAGGAGGCCGTCGCGCAGGCCTTCGCCCAGGCGCTGCCGCCGATCTTCCTGTGGGGTCTCCCGGTAGCGGCGGCGTGCCTCGTGCTGTCCCTGCTCATCGAGGAGATCCCGCTGGGCACGACCGTGCCCGCCGCGCGGGAGGAGGCGCCGGGGCCGGCCGCGGCGCCCGCCGGGGCCGAGCGCGGCGGTTCCGCTGGCTAGGCTGGTGCCGGAACCACCACCGGATGCCTCAGGAGCAGCTCATGACCGATCCGCGCCCGTTCACCACCGCCGACCTCTACGACGAGCGCGGGGAGCAGCTGATGTCCTGCCCGCGCCAGTTCCTCGACCTGGGCGGGACGGCCGCGTTCACCGGGCCGGTGCGCACGGTCCGCTGCTTCCAGGACAACGGCCTGGTGAAGGCCGTGCTCAACTCCCCGGGGGAGGGCGCGGTCCTCGTCGTGGACGGCCACGGCTCCATGGGCACCGCGCTCATGGGGGACATGATCGCCGAGTCCGCGGTGCGCAACGGGTGGGCCGGGGTCATCATCAACGGCCCCGTGCGGGACCGGGTCGCCCTGGCCGGGCTGCCCCTCGGGGTCAAGGCCCTGGGCTCCAACCCGCGCAAGTCCGCCAAGGACGGCGTCGGGGAGCAGGACGTGCCGGTCGTCATCGAGGGCGTGACCTTCCGCCCGGGCCGGACGGTGTGGGCCGACGAGGACGGGATCCTCGTGGAGGGCTGAGCGCTGTCCGCTCCGTCCGGCGCCGTTCAGCCGGCGCGGTGGGTGAGCCGGCCGCCGCGGTAGGTCGCGCGCACGCCGATGTGCTCCACCGACCCGCCCCGCCGGTGCACCTCGAGGGGGTTCTCCTCCAGCACCACCAGGTCCGCGAGCTTGCCCGGGGCGAGCGAGCCGATCCGGTCGAACATCCCCAGCGCCTTCGCGGCCTCGGACGTGTAGGCGGCGAGGGCCTGCAGCACGTCGAGCCGTTCACCGGCGGGCCCGAACCGCCGTCCGTCACCGTCGAGGCGGTCGGTCCAGGCCTGGACCGAGCGCAGCACGTCGCCGTCGGCGACCGGCCGGTCGGAGCTGCCCGCCAGCCGCACCCCGGCGTCGAGGAAGCTGCGGCCCCGGTAGGTCCAGTCCGTGCGCTCGGGGCCCAGGAGCCGGCGGAACTGGGCGGCCATGGGGCGCAGGAAGCCGATCTGCGGGGTCACCACGATCCCCGCGGCCGCGAGCCGCGGCAGCTGGTCCGGGCGGGTGATGCTCGCGTGCTCGATCCGGTTGGGCAGCCGGTGGCGCCCGTGCTCGTCCTGGCAGCGGGTGATCACGTCGATCGCGAAGTCGATGGCCCGGTCCCCGATCGCGTGGGCGGCCACCGACCAGCCCGCGCGGTACGCCGCGTGGATCGCCTCGGCCATCTGCTCGGGGTTCTCCTGGAAGTAGCCCGTCGAGTGGCCTCCGCAGAACGCCTCGGTCACGGCGGCGGTCTCCCCGAGCAGCGAGCCGTCCACGAACACCTTGACCGGTCCGAGCCTGAGCTCGTCGTCGCCGAAGCCGGTGCGCAGCCCGAGGTCGAGCCCGCGCTCGGAGCCGTCCCCGAGGCCGCTGATCCCGTGCAGGACGTCCAGCACGGGCATCACCTGGGCCCGGGCGTGCAGGACGCCGGCGTCCCGGGCCTGCTGGTAGGCCTGCAGCTCGGAGGGGTTGTGCCCGATCCACCCGGCGCCCACCCCCGCCTCGGCGAACGTGGTGATGCCCTCGGCGGCGTAGCGGGCGGTGGCGCGGTCGAGCGCCGCCACGATCCGGTCCACCGGGTAGGGGCGGAACAGCTCCTGCACCACGGCCTGGGCGGTCTCCTCGACCAGGCCCGTGGCGCGGCCGGTGTCGTCCCGCACCACCCGCCCGCCCACCGGGTCCGGGGTCCCCGGGGTGAAGATCTCCGCCCGCCGCAGCGCCTCGGAGTTCACCACCGCCGCGTGGCCGGACGTGTGCCGGACGAACAGCGGCGTGCGGCCCGTGATGCGGTCGAGGACGTCGATGTCGGGCAGCGACCCGCCCACGGTGGCGGGGAGGAAGCCGGTGGCCATGAGCCACTCCTCGTCCCGCGGCTTCGCGGCCATGCCGCGCTCCAGGGCCGCGTACAGCTCGTCCAGGGATGCGCAGCCGGAGAGGTCCACCTCCGCCAGGCCGAGCCCGAACCACGCGGTGTGGCAGTGCGCGTCCACGAACCCCGGCAGCACGGTGGCCCCGCCGAGGTCCACGGTTTCGGCCGCCGGCACGTCCGGGTCGTCGAGGACCACGATCCGCCCGCCGTGCACGCCGAGGCTCGACGCCGTCGGGCGGTCCGGGTCCATGGTCAGGACCGTGGCGTTGACGAGCAGGAGGTCGAGCTGCATGGGGATCCTTTCCGCGGGAGTGACCCCATCGTGGCACCCGGGGCCCGGTCCCGCACATCGCCGCACGGCGCGGCCCGCTCCTGGCCCGGCCCTGCCCCGCCAGGCCGGGCCCGGGCCGGGAGCGGTCAGCCCAGGGCGGCGACGAGCTCCGTGGCCTGCCGGATCGCCCGCTTGGCGTCCAGCTCGGCCGCCACGTCCGCCCCGCCGATGAGGTGCACCGGTACGGCGCCGGTGTCGTGGCCGGTCCCCAGCAGCGTGTCGTGCAGCCGCCGCAGCGGCTCCTGGCCCGTGCACAGCACCACGGTGTCGACCGGCAGCACCTGCTCGACCGGCTCCGTGCCGTCGGGTCCCGGCGCGGTGAGGTGCAGCCCGTCGTCGTCGATCCGCCGGTACACGACCCCGCTCAGGGTGCGGACGCCGCCGGCCCGGAGCGAGGTCCGGTGGATCCAGCCGGTCGTGCGGCCCAGGCCGGCCCCGAGCTTGCCGGGGGAGCGCTGCAGCAGCGTCACCTCGCGCGCCGGGCGCCCGGGCCGGGGCTCGACCAGCCCGCCCCGGGCGGACAGCGTCGTGTCGACGCCCCACGCGCGGTAGAAGTCCGTGCCGGCGGAGTGCAGGAGGAACTCGGCGACGTCGAAGCCGATGCCCCCGGCGCCCAGGACCGCGACCCGGCGGCCCACGGGCGCCCCGTGCTGCAGGACGTCCCGGTAGCCCACGACCGAGGGGTGCTCCACCCCCTCGATCGCGGGCACGCGCGGTTCCACGCCGGTGGCGAGCACGAGCCGGTCGAAGCCGCGCAGGTGCCCGGGCCCGGCCTCCGTCCCGAGCCGCACCTCCACCCCCAGTTCGGCGAGCCGCACCCCGTAGTAGCGCAGCGTCTCCGCGTACTCCTCCTTGCCGGGGATGCGCAGCGCCATCAGGAACTGCCCGCCGATCCGGTCCGCCGCCTCGAAGAGGGTGACGGCGTGCCCGGCCTCCGCGGCGCCGACGGCGAAGGCCAGCCCCGCGGGGCCCGCGCCGACCACGCCGATCCGCTCGGCCCGGCGGGTGGGGCCGAGGCGCAGCAGGGTCTCGTGCCCGGCCCGCGGGTTGACCAGGCAGGACGCCGTGCGGCCCGCGAAGGTGTGGTCCAGGCACGCCTGGTTGCACGCGATGCACGTGTTGATGGTGTCCGCCCGGCCGCGCGCGGCCTTGACCACGAAGTCCGGGTCCGCGAGCAGGGGCCGGGCCAGGGACACCATGTCGGCGTCCCCGTCCGCCAGGATCCGCTCCGCGGTCTCCGGGGTGTTGATCCGGTTCACGGCGACCAGCGGGATCCCGACCTCGCCCTTGAGCCGGCGCGTCACCCAGGAGAAGCCGCCGCGGGGGACGACCGTGGCGATCGTGGGGATGCGCGCCTCGTGCCAGCCGATGCCGGTGTTGAGCAGCGTGGCGCCGGCGGCCTCGACCGCCCGGGCCAGTGCCACGACCTCCTCGAGCGTGGAGCCGCCGGGGACCAGGTCCAGCATGGAGAGCCGGTAGATGAGGACGAAGTCCGGGCCGGTGCGCTCGCGGACGCGGCGGACGATCTCCACGGGCAGGCGCATCCGGTTCGGGTAGCACCCTCCCCACTCGTCGGTGCGGTGGTTGGTCTCGGCGGCGACGAACTCGTTGATGAGGTAGCCCTCGGAGCCCATGATCTCCACGCCGTCGTAGCCGGCCTCCCGGGCGAGCGCGGCGGTGCGGGCGAAGTCCTCGATGGTCCGCTCGATCTCCTCCGCGGTGAGCTCGTGCGGCACCACGGGGCTGATGGGGGCACGCAGGGAGCTCGGGGCCACGGCGGCCGGGGCCTTGGCGTAGCGGCCGGAGTGCAGGATCTGCAGGGCGATCCTGCCGCCCTCGGCGTGCACGGCGCCGGTCACCAGGCGGTGCCGGGCCACCTCCTCGGGGGTGCGCAGGAGAGCACCCCCGGCCCGGGTGGCGCCCTCGGGGTTCGGCCCCACGCCGCCCGTGACGATGAGTCCCACCCCGCCCCGCACCCGCTCCGCGTAGAACTCCGCGAGCCGCTCGAACCCTCCGGGCAGCTCCTCGAGACCGGTGTGCATCGATCCCATGAGCACCCGGTTGGGCAGGGTGGTGAAGCCCAGGTCCAGGGGTGCGAGCAGGCGCGGATAGGGCACGGTCATCTGATACTCCTCGTCTCAGGTACTTGGTCACCGTAGGCGAGGAGTGAGCCGCCTCACAAGCGCGGCGCGGGCTCAGAGCGCGGCCAGCAGGTCCTTCCAGGCCGCGCGCCACCGCACGACGTCCTCCGCGGAGGCCAGGCCGGTGTGCGCGAGGGCCACCGTGGCGCGGCCACCGGCCTTGGCGCCGATGTTCGCGGAGACCCTGGACCCGTCGGCGAGGCGAGCCCGCCAGTAGCGCCACTTCGCGGTGGCGGCGGTGGTGGGCGGCTGCTGGAACGGGACGCCGCCGACCTCCGTGCGGCCGGCCATGAGCGCGCTCCACCGGGCGAGCGCCTCCTCCGGGGTGCCGGTCACGGTGCGGCTCGCGCTCGCCCCGAAGGTGCCGTCCCCGGCCTGACCGGGCCGGCGGGCGCCCGTGTGCTGCTCGTAGGCCACCGCGACGGCCTGCGCCCACCACTCGTGGTTGTCGACGGCGCCCTCGAGCTGCTCGGCCACTCGGCGGGCGAGCTCGGCGTGGCCCATCGTCCGGGCGCCGAGCTCGTCGAGCCGGGCCGTCCAGGTCTCCCACGGGACGCCGGTGGCCCGCGCGATCCCGGCGGTGCTGGTGCTGCGGGTGCTCATGGGACCCAGGGCAGCGGCGGCGCGCCGGGTCAGTCCCCGGCCGTGGGGCCGGGGCCGCCTGCGCCCGCGCCGAAGTCCGGGTCGGCGGGGTCCGCGGCGTCCCCCGCGCTCGGCACGCGCTGGCCGGCGTTGGTCTGGCCCAGGGGGTCCGGGGCCGTCTCGAGGTCGCGCGCCGGGGTGTCGGGGACGCCGACGTCGTCGGCCAGGTGCGGGTCGTCGGGGAGCTGGTCGCCGGAGGAGGGAGTCGTGTCCATGGGCCCCAGCCAATCAGTGGCTCCGCGTCCTGGCAAGGCCCCGATCAGGCGTCCTGCGGCGGGCGCGCATCCCCCGGATATCGCGGACAGCGAAGCGAATGGACAGGGTGCTGACAGTGGGTGGGAGGCGTGCCATAGTGGGGGCAGAGGCCCGTCCCGCGGGCCGCCCGCAGTTGTCGAGCCAGGCCGCCGCCCCGCGGCGGCCGGAAACACGGAGACGTACCCATGGCCACCCCGAACCAGCGCACCGCCCCCTACACCGTGCCCGGCCTGTCCACCGAGAACGGCCACGAGGTCGCCCAGACGCTCCAGCAGCGCCTGCACGCCCTCAACGACCTCCAGCTCACGCTCAAGCACGCCCACTGGAACGTGGTGGGCCCCAACTTCATCTCGGTCCACGAGATGCTGGACCCGCAGATCGAGCTCGTGCGCGGCTTCGTCGACGAGCTCGCCGAGCGCATGGCCACCCTGGGCGTGGGCCCCTCCGGGCTGCCGGGCGATCTCGTCCAGGCCCGCACCTGGGACGACTACTCGGTCCACCGCGCCACCGGCGTGGAGCACCTCGCCGCCCTCGACATCGTCTACAACGGCGTGATCGAGGACCACCGCGACGCGATCCAGAAGGTCGGCGAGCTCGACCCCGTCACGGAGGACATGCTCATCGGCCAGGTCAAGGAGCTCGAGCTCTTCCAGTGGTTCATGCGCGCCCACCTCGAGAACAGCGGCGGCGACCTCCAGCACGGCGGCGCCCGCACGGAGCAGGGCGCGGCGGAGTCCGCCGCCCAGTAGTCCGCCCCGCGACCGTGGCAGCCCACGCCCGCCCCGGCCCCGCCGACCCCCGTGGTCCGCGGGGCCGGGGCGCGTTCACGGCCATGACCTTCAACGTCCGGCGTCCCCTGCCGAAGTACGGCCGGATGGCGACGGACGCGTGGTTCACCCGGGCCCCCGCCGTGCAGGCCGTGCTCCGGGCCCACCGGCCGGAGCTGGTCGCCCTCCAGGAGGTCCTCCCGGAGCAGCTGCACCACGTCCGGCAGGCCCTGGGGCCGGACCACGTCCTCCTGGGCGGGGGCCGGGACGCCGACGGCGGCGGCGAGCGGTGCCTGCTGGCCGTGGACACCGCCCGCTTCCGGATCGAGCGCTGGCAGCAGCGGTGGCTGTCCGCGCTGCCGGAGGTCCCGGGGTCGAAGGTGCCGGGGGACCTCTTCCCCCGCACCCTGGTGCTGGCCGACCTCACGGACCGGCGCACGGGAGTGGCCTGGCGGGTGGGCGCCACCCACCTCGACCCGTGGCCGGAGCGGGCGCGGCTGCGCCAGCTGGCCGCGCTCCAGGGCCTCCTCCTCGGGTGGGACGGCCCCCTGGTGCTCCTCGGGGACATGAACGCGGCTGCCGGCCGCTCCCGCACCTGGGACGCCGCGCTCGCCGGCGGGCTGCGGGACACCCTGCCCCCGGACGCCGCGGGGACCTTCCCCCGCTACCGGGAGCCCGGGGCCAGGACGCCGCGCCTGGACTGGATCCTGTACGGCGGCCCGGTCCGCGTGCTCGACGCCCGGGTCCTGGCCGAGCGTCCGCGCGGGGTGTGGGCCTCGGACCACTTCCCGGTGCTGGCCGAGCTCGAGCACGACGGCGGCCCCGCCTCCTGAGGCCGGGACCGCCGTGCCCGGCACGCGGCGCTCCCCAGGGCGGCGATCCGTGCTCCGCGTGCCATCCGCCGCCTCCCGGTGGTAGGAATGAGCCGTCCGCCCGGGAGCACCCGGCAGGTGCTCCGTGCGGCCGCCCTGCCGGTGCGCACCCGGTCGTGGGTGTCGTCCCACCCTGTGCACCCGGGACGGCCCGCCACCAGCACCGCGGGCCCGGCGTGCCGGGGTGGAGGACGTCCCGCCCCGGTCCGCGCGGGGCATCCATCGACAACGATCCGGCCGGCACGGACGTGCCGGCCAGGAGGTGCTCGTGACCTACACCGTGATCGCCCGGAGCGCGGACTCGCGCCTGCTCGGCGCCGCCACGGCGAGCTGCTCGCTCGCCGTGGGCAACGCCGTGCCGGCCCTCGTGCCCACCGCCGGGGTGGTCGCCTCCCAGGCGTGGACCAACCGGCGGCTGCGCTTCGAGATGCTCCGCACCCTGCACCACGGGGGCACGGCCGAGGAGGCGATCGCGGCCCTGACCGACGCCGACCCGGACCTGGCGCTGCGCCAGGTGGCCGTCCTGCCCGTGGCGGGGCCCGGCGCCCACCTCACCGGCAGCCTGTGCACGCCCTGGGCGGGGGGCGTGGCCGGGGCCGACTTCGTGGTGATCGGCAACTACCTGACCGGCCCGGAGGTCGTCGAGTCGATGCGCGCCGCGATGGACGAGGCGCTCACGGGGTCCGGGCCGACCAGCACCGAGATGGCCGGCGCGCTCCTGGCCTGCCTGCGCGCGGGCCGGGACGCGGGTGGGGACAGCCGGGGGCAGCAGAGCGCCGCGGTGCTCGTGGCCGACACGCTCGCGGGCTTCCAGTACCCCGTGCTGCTCGACGTCGACCTGCGGGCCGACAACTCGCCCACCCCGCTGGAGGACCTGGAGGAGATGCTCGCGCTGAAGGGCAGGGCCCACCCGGCGCCGGCCGAGGTGGTGCCCAGCACCGAGGTCCCGCACCGTCCCGAGGACGAGGGGCTCTGGTCGACGGTCCTGTCCTGACCTCCCTCGGGTGGGCGGCCCCCGCCGGGGTGGCCTACCCTCGGTCCATGAGTTCTCGTCGTGTCCTCCCGCCGGTGCGCTACGGCCCCGCGGCGGGCCTGACCGCGGTCCTCCTGGCGGGGGCGACGGTCCTCGCCGGCTGCTCCCCGGAGCCGGCCGGGCCGCCGGCGAGCGCTCCGGACGGGACCGGGGCGGCGTCGTCGGCCCCCGCGACGCCGGAGGCGGCCCCGGACCGGCTGGAGGTCGTGGTCACCGGCGACGTCCTGCTCCACCCGGGGCTGTGGGCGCAGGCCGAGGCGGACGGGGACGGGGAGCTGGACTTCGGCCCGCTCGTGGAGGGCCTGCGCCCGTTCACGGAGGACGCCGGCCTCGCCGTCTGCAACATGGAGACCCCGCTCGCCGCGGCCGAGGGCCCCTTCTCCGGGTACCCCTCGTTCGAGGTGCCGCCGCAGATCGTCCCGGCGCTGGCGGACCTCGGCTACGACGCGTGCACCACGGCCTCGAACCATGCGGTGGACGCCGGCCCGGAGGGCCTCGAGCGGACCCTCGACGTCCTGGCCGACGCCGGGATCGCGACCACCGGCACGTACCGCGCCGCCGAGGACGCGCGGGAGCCGCTGGTCCTGGACGCGGACGGCGTGCGGGTGGGCCTGGTGACCGGCACCTACGGGCTCAACGGCAACGTCCCGGACGCCGCGTGGCGCGTGGACCTGCTGGACGTCCCCGAGATGGTCCGCAAGGCGCGCGCGGCCCGGGCGGCGGGGGCGGAGATCGTGCTGGCCGCGGTGCACGCCGGCGAGGAGTACTCCTCGGCGCCCGACCGGCAGCAGTTCGAGGTCACGCACGCGCTCGCCGACAGCGGGGAGTTCGACTTCGTCTACGGCCACCACACGCACTCGGTGCTGCCGATCGAGAAGCGCGGGGACACCTGGATCGTGCACGGCCTGGGCAACAGCGTCTCGGAGCACGCCACCCGGGTGCCGGTCAACAACGAGGGCCTGACGGTCAGCATGTCCTTCGCGCGCGAGGACGGGGAGTGGGTGGCCGGGGACCCGGTGTGGACCCCGCACATCCTCACCCTGGACCCGATCCGGTGGTGCGCGCTGCCGGCCGAGGACGTCTGCCGCTCCCGCGAGGAGGACGCGGCGTCCCTGGCGCGCACCGCGCGGACCGTGGGGTCGATGGGGGCGGAGGCCGACGGCGCCCGCCCGTGGCGCCCGCTCGCCCTCGGTCCCGCAGGGGAGTAGCGCTCAGTCCCGGTCGAGGGTGACGAGCGCCTGCACCGGGGCGTGGTCGCTGGGGTGGCCCCCCGCGAAGCGGGCGGTGTTGATCGCGGCGCGGCGCACCCGGACGCCGGGGCCGGCCAGCACCCAGTCGATCCGCTCCTCGCCCTCCACGGCCTCGCCGTAGTCCGGGAAGGTGCCCCACGCGGGGGTGAGCCGTTCCTCGGCGGCCGTCCAGGTGTCGGCGAGCACCCCGGAGCCCACGAGCGTCTCGTACGCCCCGGAGTCCCCCGCCTCCGCGTTGAAGTCCCCGGTGACCAGGGTGGGGGTGTGCGGGTGGAAGCTGTGCACGAGCTCGACCAGGGCCTCCGCGCTGCGGTCCCGGGCGGTCTCGGAGTCGTGGTCGAAGTGGGTGTTGACGAGCACGAGGTCGGTGCCGGTGCCGCGGTCCAGGAAGCGGCCCCAGGTGACGATGCGCGGGATGTCGTTGCCCCAGGTGGTGGAGCCGATGAGCTCCGGGGTGCCGGAGAGCCAGAACTGGTCCCACTCCACCAGCTCCAGGCGCCGGGCGTCGTAGAAGATCGCGGAGTACTCGCCCTTGCTGCCCCCGGCGCGCCCGTAGCCGACCATCCGGTAGCCGGCGGGCAGCGCCCGCTCCACCGCCGGCAGCTGGTGGTGGAGGGCCTCCTGCACCCCGAGCAGCGTGGGCTGCTCGAGCTGCAGCAGCCGCGCCAGCCGGGGCGCGCGGTCGGGCCAGTGGTCCGGGTTCCCAGCGTGCGTGCCGCTGTGGTGGAAGCGGATGTTGTAGCTCATCACGTGCAGGGCGCGGCCCGTGGCGGGACCGATGAGCGGCACCGCGGGATCGGCGACGCCGGGGGTCGTGGAACGGTCGAGAAGGACGGTGTCTGAGGACATCACTGCTCCAGGGTGGGGGAGTGCGGGGGCGTCGTCGTCCCATGGTGGACCGGGCGGCCCGACCACGGTGCCACCGAGGGGGAACCCCCGGTGATCATCCGGTGAACTCGTGGGGTCCTCCACGGGGACCGCGGCCCCGTGGCCGGCGGTGCACGGCTCAGGCATCGGTCACCGCCACGGGGAAGTGCCGGATCTGCCCGGCGGCGAGCTCGTGGACCTCGCCGTCGACGTTCACGCGCACGGGCTCGGCGGGGCCGGGGGCGAGGTAGAGCCGCAGCCCGGCGCGGGTGACCTCGACCTGGATGGGCTGGTCCCGGTAGCTGATCGAGAAGGACACCTTGGGCAGCTGCGGGGGGATCGCCGGGTGCAGCCACAGCATGTCGTCCCGGACCTCCAGGCCCGTGTAGCAGCGGGTGAGGATGTCCACGGAGCCGGCCATGGCCCCCAGGTGCACCCCTTCGCGGACCGTGTCCCCCTGGGCATCCACGAGGTCGCTGTTGAGCGCCCGGGTGAGGAAGGACCAGGAGCTGGGGCGGTCCCGGCGGGCCTCGACCCAGGAGTGCACCACGTTGGAGAGCGTGGACCCGTGCGAGGAGCGGTCGCAGTAGAAGGCGACGGTGGCCCGGACCGCCTCCGCCGGGAAGTCGTAGCCCATCTGCCCCAGCAGCTCCCGCAGCTCCTCCGCGGAGAACAGGTACAGCAGCATCAGGACGTCGGCCTGCTTGGCCAGCCGGTAGTCGTTCGTGGAGCGCCCCTCGGCGTCGAGGATGAGGTCGAGGCGCCCGATGTAGCCGTAGCGGGCCCGGTAGTCCTCCCAGGCGAGCTCCGGCAGCTCCTCGTAGCCCTCGAACTGGGCGAGGACGCCGCCGGCCAGGAACGGCACCCGCAGCCGGGTGCGGACCCGCTCCCAGCGGGCCACCTCGTCCTCCCGCAGGCCCAGGCGCCGCCACAGGGGCCCGCCGTAGTCCTGGCCGAGACGCTCGACCATCTCGACCGCCCGCGCGAGCAGCCACGCCGTCATGACGTTGGTGTAGGCGTTGTTGCGCAGCCCCGAGCCCGGCGCGCCCGGGGCGCCGTCGTGGAACTCGTCCGGGCCCATCACCCCCGTGATCACGTACCGGTCGTCCTCGGGGTCGTGCACCGCGAGGCTCGAGAAGAACCGGGCGATCTCCACCACGAGCTCGGCGCCCTGCTCGATCAGGAAGCGGGTGTCGCCCGTGGCCTGGTAGTACTGCCACACGCTGTGCGCGACCGCCAGCCCCACGTGGCGCTGCAGCCGCGAGTGGTCCGGGATCCACCGGCCGGTGCGGGGGTTGAACAGCGCCCGCGGGGTCTCCTCGCGTCCGTCGCTGCCGCTCTGCCACGGGAACATGGCCCCCTCGTGGCCGGCCGCGCGGGCCGCCGCCCGCGCCTCGGGCAGGCGCCGGTACCGGTAGGCCAGCAGCGCCCGGGTCCACTCGGGCCGGCGGAGGGTGAGCATGGGGTAGACGAACATCTCGTCCCAGAACACGTGGCCGCGGTAGCCCTCGCCGTGCAGCCCGCGGGGCGGGACGCCGGCGTCCAGGTCCGGGTGCGCGGCCGCCACCGACTGCAGGACGTGGAAGGTGTTGAGGTTCACGGCCAGGCCCTGCTGGCCGCCGGCGTCGGTGGCCACGGCGAAGGCGGACCACAGGGCCTGCCACGCGACCACGTGGGCGGAGAGCAGCTCGTCGAAGCCGCCCGCCCGCTCCAGCAGCGTGGACGCGGCGTGCGCGGGCGTGGCGATCGCCCGGTCCTGCGAGGTCACGAGGGCGACGACCTTCTCGACCCGCACGGCCCGCCCCGGGTCCATCCGCAGCCGCAGCTCGTGGCCCACCACGCCGGGCGCGGGCCGGGACGGGACCCGGGAGAGCAGCCGGTCCTCCGTGCCGCTGCGGAGCACCCGGGTGCGGGCGGCCACGGCGATCCGGACGCCGGACCAGGACGTGGCCACCTCGACCCGTGCGGTCCCGTGGCCCAGGTCCTCGAGCCGGGCGTCGGCCAGGTGCCGGCCGGCCAGGGCGGCGTGCTCCGCGACGTTGCGGTTGCGGACGTCGGCGTCCACGAGGCTGCGCACGGTCAGGGTCCCGCTCCAGTCCTCGGCCTCGAAGACCGTCTCCTGCCCCGCCAGGTGGCGCTGGTCCTGGGAGACGAACCGGCGGGTGGTCACGCGGGTGGTGTGCCCGGCCTCGTCCCGGAAGCGCAGGGTGCGGGTCAGCACCCCGGTGCGCAGGTCGAGGTCCTGGTGGTGCTCCAGCACGTTGTCCGGGGTGGGCTCGAACCAGTAGCCGTCCTGGACGCGGTACTGCACCAGCAGCCAGTTGGGGGCGTTCACGAGGTCCTCGTGCTCCAGGACGAGACCGGCGGCCTCGGAGCGCAGCCGGTTGTAGACGCCCGCGAGGTAGGTGCCGGGGTAGTGCGTGCCGTCGGCCCGGGACTCGCTCGCGGCGCCGCGCACGGCCATGTACCCGTTGCCGAGGGTGCACAGCGACTCCCGCATCCCCTCGCGCGGCGGGTCGAGGTCGGCGTAGGTCAGGTTCCACGGGCTGCCCCCGCCGCAGCCGCCGGCCCAGTCGGAGTCCCCCGGGGCGGTGGCGACCGGGATGTCGAGGTCCGTGAGGTCGTCCACCACGAGGTGGGCGCCGGCGGCGAGCAGCCGGCCCCGCCGGCCCGCGCCGTCGAGCCCCACGACGAGCCCGAAGCCGTGGGTCACGGCGGTCCGCACCAGGCGGTCGCTGTCGCTGACCACCACGATGTGCTCGGGCTCCACCGCCAGCCGGCGGGAGGCGAGCAGCAGGGAGGCGGCCGGCGGGTGCGGGTCCGGCCCGTCCCGCCCCGCGGTGCCGTCCCGCGGCGGATCGGCCGCGACCACGATGTCCGCCGGCGGTCCCGCGCCCAGCTCCGGGTGGGTGGTGACCACGGCCGTGAGCACGCCCTCGGCGCGCAGGCGGGCGAAGAGCTCGGCGGCCCCCGCCTCGTGGCGCGGGTGCAGGACTCCGCCGGCGGGGCGTATCGGGACCGGGGCGGCGTCGTCGCCGGCGCGGGCGGTGTCGTCGGGGCCCGGTGCGGCCCCCGCCGGTGCGAGGGCGAGCACCACCGCTCCGTAGGTGCTCCTGCCGTGGACGGCAGGCTGCTCCAGGACGCCGCTCATGCGGTCATTGTGCCACCTGCCTCCGTCAGGAGCCGGAGGCGGGCGGTGCGTCAGTTGATGGTGCTGAGGCGGATGGTCTCGGGCAGCCCCAGGATCTGCTCGATGACCTCCCGGGTCACGCCGTTGCCGGCGTCCGTGACGAGGTAGCCGGTGTCCCCGCGGGTGGACAGCTGCTGACGGTCGATGTTGATGCCGTGGTCGCCGAGCACGCTGTTGACGGTCGCCAGCACGCCCGGGACGTTGCGGTGCAGGTGCAGGATGCGGGTGCCGTTGACGGCGGTGTCCAGCTGGACCTGCGGCATGTTCACCGACAGGGTCGTGGAGCCCGAGGTCGCGAAGGACGAGAGCTTCCCTGCCACGAACCGCCCGATGTCCACCTGCGCCTCCTGCGTGGAGCCGCCGATGTGCGGGGTGAGGATCACGTTGGGCAGGCCCTGCAGCACCGAGGTGAACGGGTCCCCGGCCACCTTGGGCTCGTTGGGGAAGACGTCCACCGAGGCGCCGGCGATGTGCCCGCTGACCAGGGCGTCGCGCAGTGCGTTGTAGTCGACCACCATGCCGCGGCACAGGTTCAGGAACAGGGACCGGGGGCGCATCCGCTCGAACTGATCCCGGCCGAAGAGGTTGTTGTTGCTGGTGCGCCCGTCCACGTGCAGCGAGACGGTCTCGACCCGATCCAGCAGCTCCTCCAGCGTGTCGCAGCGCTGGGCGTTGCCCAGGGGCAGGCGGTCCACCACGTCGTAGTAGTAGACCCGCATGCCGAGGGTCTCGGCGAGCACGGACAGCTGGGAGCCGATGTTGCCGTAGCCCACGATGCCGAGGGTGCGGCCGCGGACCTCGTGGGCGCCCTCGGCGGACTTGTCCCACACGCCCTCGTGCATGCCCTTGTTCTTGTCCGTGAGGTGCCGGGCCATCGAGATGATCTCGGCGATCGCGAGCTCCACCACGGACCGGGTGTTGGAGTAGGGGGCGTTGAAGCACGTCACGGCGTGCTCGGTGGCGGCCGCCAGGTCGATCTGGTTCGTGCCGATGCAGAAGGCGCCCACGGACAGCAGCTGCGGGTGGGCCTCGAACACCTCCCGGGTCACGTGGGTCTTCGACCGGATGCCGAGCAGCTCGACGCCCTCGAGGGCGTCGACGAGCTCTCCGGTGTCGAGGGCGCCCTTGCGGGTCTCGACCTCGATGCCCTTCTCGGACAGGATGCGTTCGGCCTCGGGGTGGACGTTCTCCAGGAGCAGTGCTTTCACAGTCGCCCAGTCTATGGCTACGGCGCAGGGGACCGCGACGCCGGGCGTCACCCCGCGGCCGATGTGGCCCGGATCACCGGGCTCCGTGGGGGACCGGCCCGCGCGGAGCCCGTGGACGTTCCGCCGGCGGACGCAGGTCTACCGAGCAGTACTTCCACTGTTGCGGGCCGGCCGGTGACGGACGTGTGCCATCGCGAATAGCATCGCGAGCACCCCCTCAGGCGCGGCCCCCGGGCCGCACCGGCAGCCCCATCCCCCAGGAGGACCAGCACATGATCCCTCAGCACCGCGACCCTGCGGCCGCACGCTCCTCGGACCGCCCGCGCCGCCGGCGCCGGACCGCGGCGGCGCTCGCGCTCGCCGTCGCCCTTCCCCTCGGTGCCGCCGCACCTGCCGCCGCGGACGCGAACTTCCCCGCCACGGAGGGGAGGACCAGCATCTCGAGCATCCTGACCCCCGACGACGTGGAGCGGGAGCTGCAGAAGCTGGAGCGGACCAGCCGCCACGGTGTCGACGCCTTCACCCTCGCCGAGGCCGGCATGGAGGTGAGCACCTCCGAGCAGGGCCGGGACCTGTGGGTCGCGACCGTCGGCTCGGGGCCGGAGCACGTGTGGCTCCAGGGCCGGATCCACGGCAACGAGCCCTACGGCACCGACGCCCTGCTGAGCCTGCTCAAGGAGCTCGGCACCAACGGCTCGTCCGAGTACGAGCTGCTGCGCTCGAGGTTCACCTTCCACATCATCCCCATGTACAATCCGGACGGCGCCGAGGCCAACATCCGGCACACCGTCCTGTGGGACCAGGTCTCCGGCGCGCCGGAGGGCGGGACGCCGCAGCGCATCGACCTCAACCGCGACTGGACGGCCGAGGGCTTCGCGGCCGACGAGTCCCGCGCCTTCTACGAGTACTGGACGACGGTCGACCCGGCCTGGGGCGTGGACATCCACCACCAGGGCCTCAAGACGCAGTACGGGACCGGCGACGACGTCACCCTGTCCCTGGGCATCTCCCTCGCTCCCGGCGGACCGACCCTGCCGGGGCTCGAGGGCGGCGCCTACGACCGGCTCACCCGGCAGATGAACGTGCACGTCTACGACGAGCTCTCGAAGTACGGCTCCATCAACATCGACCGCTACCAGGTGGGCGGCAGCTACGAGATCGACATCAAGGGCGGTGTCGTCTCGGCGATGATGCTCGGCCTGGACCACGGCGGGCTCAACCCCGAGGGGCACTCCCACCCGGTGGTGTTCTTCGAGACCTCGGGCAACTCCTCGGACGGCAGCCTCGGTCAGAAGGCCCGCGGCAAGAGCGTGCGGCAGAACGTGCTCGCCGTGAAGGAGCTGCTGCTCGGCCTGGCCACCGGGGAGGTCCAGCAGGAGGACCCGGAGCGCTGGGACGAGATCCCGCACGCCCCGGTCACCGGCTACCAGACCGACTACGCCGGGGTGATCCCGGTCGGCTGAGCCCGGCCGCCGGGGCCCGGCTGCTCCGGCCGGTCCGAGGGCATCAAAAAGGCGAAGCGGGACATCCGTCGGATGTCCCGCTTCGCCTGTGTGGTGCGCGAGGGGGGAGTTGAACCCCCACGCCCTTTCGGGCACACGGACCTGAACCGTGCGCGTCTGCCTATTCCGCCACTCGCGCTGATGGATCACAGCGGCGGACCGCTGTGGGCAACGACGACAATCCTACCCACAGTCGCCCCCGTTGGCCAATCGTGGTCTCCGGCCTGCTGTCAGTAGGCTTGCCGCATCCCGGTCAGGGGTCGACGAGGGCACACAGGGGGCACGGATGGAACCCGACAGGGAGAATCTCGAGGAGAAGCGCAAGGAGCTGGGCAGGACGGACGAGCCGCTCGAGGACGAGCTGGTCGAGGAGTTCGAGAACACGGTCACCGAGGGCGCCGAACGCCTGACCCGCACGTGGCGGGCGATGACCATCACCGGACTCTTCGGGGGCATCGACGTGGGGGTGGGCATCCTCGCCTACCTGGCGGTCAAGGAGGCCACCGGATCGGACCTGCTGGCCGGCGCGGCGTTCGGCTTCGGGCTGCTCGCGCTCCAGCTCGCCCACTCGGAGCTGTTCACGGAGAACTTCCTGGTGCCCATCTACGCCGTCGTCTCCCGGCACAGCACCTGGTGGCAGCTGGCGCGCTTCTGGACGGTGACCCTGCTGACCAACCTCCTGGGCGGATGGCTGTTCACCTGGTTGATCGTGGCGGGGTTCCCGCAGTTCCACGACGTCCTTGAGGAGTCGGCGACCAAGTACCTCGAGGGGGGCCTCACCGTGGAGTCGGCCGCTCTGGCGCTGCTGGCCGGCAGCACCATCACGCTCGGGACGCGGATGAGCCAGGGATCCAGCAACGAGGTGGTGCACACCGCCATCGCGCTCATCGACGGCCTGCTGGTCGTCGGGCTGGGCATGCTGCACGGCGCACTGAACTCGGCGGTCATCTTCGGGGCGATGCACGCGGGCGCCGACATCTCCTACACGGAGTGGCTGGTGTGGATGCTGTGGGTCATCCCGCTGAACATGGTGGGCGGGCTCGTCATCATCACGATGCCGCGGCTCATCCGCACGCTCGAGCTGATCAAGAAGGAGCGCGGGCAGCAGGTGCGCGAGCACGCCGCCGACGGGCGGGTGGTCTGAGGCTCAGGCGACCACGAGCCCGGTGGTCAGGGCGAAGGCCCCCCACAGGCCCGTCAGGGCGAAGAGGGTGATCGGGGCGAGCAGCGCGATCTCCGCGGCCGAGCCGGCGTTGCCGATCAGCGGCACCGTGAGGAAGGACCGGTTCTTGTACACCGACCGGGGCAGGGGCAGCGGCATCCGCAGCGGGTAGAGCAGGTGGATCCCGCGCGTGGTCACCAGGTCCCCGGCCAGGTGGGCGACCACCCCCGTGGCCACGGCCGCGGCGAACCACCACTCGTGGGCGGGCGGGTGCAGCCCCACCAGAACGCCCAGCCCGATCCCCACGACCCAGTTGAGCTTCGCGACCCGGTCCGGCACGAAGGCGAGCACCTGCACCGCGAAGGCGATGAGGAGCACGGACATCACCGCGGCGAGCGGCCACACCCAGCCGAGGCCCTCGACCGGGATCCCGATCTTCTGCGCCGCGGCGGCCAGGCCGGTGAACACCGCCACGCCCAGCACGGAGTGGGTGCCGCGCCGGTGCCCGCCGGAGAGCCGGCAGATCCCGCGGGCCAGCCAGGTGGACAGCGGGCGCAGGGACCGGGCCACGGTCCCGTCCGGGTGGTCGAGGTCCGGCAGCAGGGCCGCCCCGGCGGTGACGAGCGCCCCGGTGAGCACACCGGCGTCGCCGACGTCCAGGACGCCCCAGCCGATCGGGACGGTGAGGTCCTGGAGGTGCAGCTGGTAGTCGGCGGTCAGCGCCACCCATGCGGCCGCCCCGCAGGCCGCATGGCTCGGTCCCATCATGAGAGTGATGTCCTCCTCGGATTTTCGGTGCGGTGGGGTCAGGGCGACCTCACCAGCGGAAACACTAGGGTCCCGGCCGGACAGCACAGCGCCGGGGGCCGCCCGACGGGCGCCCGGTGACACCGGATCCCCCGGGTCCGTAGGCTGACGGCCAGGACTCCGCCGACGGAAGGACAGCGCCGTGCTCCGATCCGATCGCTCCGGTTCGGGGGCGCCCACCCTGCTGCTGCTCCCGGGGCTGCTGTGCACCCAGCGGCTGTGGGACCGGGCGCGGCCGCTGCTCGAGGCCTTCCACGACGTGCTCACGGTGGACCTGCCGGGCGTCGGCGGCGGCGACCTCCCGGAGGGAGCCGCCGACCTGGAGGCGTACGCGGACCGGGTGTGCGAGGTGCTCGACGCCGAGGGGATCGAGCGTTGCGTGTGGGTGGGGCACTCGCTGGGCGGCTACGTGCTGGCGGCGGCCCTGGAGCGCCACGCCGACCGGATCAGCCACGCCGTCCTGGCCTACAGCACCACCGAGGCCGACGACGCGTCGGCCCGCGCCGGCCGGGACCGGGGGATCGACGCCGTGCGGGAGCACGGCGTCGCCGCCTACGCGGACCGGCAGATGCCCCGGACGTTCCGGGAGGACGCCCGCGAGGAGGACGTCGAGGACGCGCTCCGGCAGGCCCGGGACTGGCCGGAGGACGCCGTGGTCCGGGCCCTGGAGGCCATGCGGGACCGGCCGGACCGCACACCCCTGCTGCTCGAGCACACCGAGCTGCCGGTGCTGCTCATCCAGGGGGACGACGACCCCGCGATCGACGCGCTCGACCCGGAGGAGGGCCATGTCACGCGGATCGTCACGGACACCGCGCACATGGGCGTGCTCACCGACCCGCACACCTTCGCGGGCATCGTGCACGGCTGGGTGGCCGACGAGCTCGAGCGCTCTGCCTGAGCGGGCCTCGTCGGGGAGCGGGGCGTCAGGGGGCTGCCACGGACCGCCACCCCGCGGAGTCCACCTCGACGACGACGGGTGCCCGGCCGCGCACGCTCCGCCGCCGCAGCGCCGCCTCGATGTCACCCGCGGGGGCGGCGACCACGAAGGTCTCGCCGCGGAACAGGTCGGCGGAGTCCTCGACGAGCGAGACCAGCTCCTCGGCGCCGCGGGCCGTGAACCGCTCGGCCACGCGCAGGCGCGCGGTCCACGGCGGGGGAGGGACGGCGTCGTCGAGGAGGACGGCCGTGGCCGGGCACTGCAGGTCGGTCATGACCCCAGTCTTCCCCTCGCGCCGCGGCGGGGGAAGGCGGGAGCCGCAGAGCACGGCCACCGGTCCCGGCCGACCGCTCAGTCCAGGGACTTGGGCCGCCACGGCAGCTGCTGGTCGCAGCCGGGGGTGAGCCAGGCCTTCACGAAGCCGCCGGACTGGTAGACGAACTCCCGCAGGTGACCCCGCGGCACGGCCGGGTAGTCGAAGGAGAGCACGTCCAGCTTCCCGGCGTAGCAGCGTTCCAGCAGCAGGCGGGAGCGGGCGACGTGCTGACGGTAGGTGAGGGCGCTGACGTGCTCCCACCCGCGCTGCTCGCTGAGCGCGCGCAGCTCCATGGCCTCGCCCTGGGTGGTCGAGGGGTCGGGGCGGAAGCAGATCACCTCGTAGTCCTGCTCGCCGCCCCCCGCGCAGGTCTGCGCGGCCCGCGTGTAGTACACCCGGCCCGAGGCGTCGCCGAGGTCGCCGGTGCCGGGGTTCGCCACGACCAGCACGGGCGCCACTCCGGCGTCCATGAGCCGCAGCGCCTCGGCCATGCGGGTCCGGTCCGGCGGGCCCAGCACGAGCAGGGCGTCCGAGCGCGCCGGGACGTCGGTCCGGGGGTGCTGGAACGCCGTCCAGCCGGCGAGCAGCCAGACCAGGAGCAGCGCGAGCACCGGGACGAGCACCCAGGTCGCCCGGGCAGAGCAGTGGACGGGGCGGCGGGTGGTGCGGGCACTGCGGGGCATCGGGGCCGCTCCTCGCCGGTCGTGGGGACGGAGTCCGGATCAGCCGACATTGTCGCACCCGCCGCTGGGCGCGGCCGCCGTGTGACGGGCCGAGACCGCCCGGGCGGGCCGGTGCGGGCCTACGATGTAGCACGCCGGTGCGGTGCGCGCGGGCGTGCCGCGCGGACGTGCCGTGCGCACGGCAGGTCGAGGACCGAGGAGGACGGACCGCATGACGGTGGAGGACGAGACCGGGGTGCTGTGCCGGGTGCCCATGCGCTGGGGCGACATGGACCCGTACGGGCACGTGAACAACGTGGAGGTCGTGCGGCTGCTCGAGGAGTCGCGGATCGCGGCCCTGGGCGTGCCCGTGGGCACCGGCGACCAGGTGGAGCCCCCGCTGATCCCGTTCTTCTCCGCGCTGCCGGAGGGCACCCAGGCGCTGATCACCGAGAACCGGATCAGGTACCTCCGCCCCCTCGAGTACCGCAACACGCCGGTGGAGGTCCGGGTGTGGGTCGTCTCCGCCCGCGGCGGGGCGCTGACGCTGGGCTTCGAGATCACCGACGTGGTCTCGCGCCGGGCGTGCGTGCGGGCCGAGACCCAGCTGGCGTTCTTCGTGCCCGCCACGGGGACGGTGCTGCGCATCTCGGCGGAGCAGCAGGAGCTCCTCGCCCCGCACGCGGGCCCGCGCGTCTTCCGCTGACCCGCGCGCCCCGCGGCGGGGTGCTCAGGCCTCCGTGCGCGCCCGGTGGGCCGCCTGCGAGCGCCGGTACTGCGCCGCGAGCCGGACCGGGGCGTTGGGCGCGCCGAAGCCGGAGTACCCGTTGCGGCGCTCGACCACCTCGAAGAACACCGTGCCCAGGGTCTCCGTGTAGAAGTGCAGGAACTCGCCCTCGGCGTCCCGGTCGTAGAGCAGGTGCAGCTCCTGCAGGGACGCCAGGAACCCGGCGTCGAGGTCGAAGCGGGCGTCGAGGTCCTCGTAGTAGTTCTGCGGCACGGGCAGGAACCGCAGCCCGCGCCGGCGGGCGCGCCGGGCCACGGCGAAGACGTCCGTGCAGGACAGCGCCACGTGCTCGGGGTAGGCCGCGCCCACGAAGGAGCCCTGCTCCGCGGCGGCCGGGGCCACGTTGAGCGGCATCCGCACCGCCCCGTTGGCCGAGCGCATCACCTGGCTGCGCACCAGCCCCGAGGGGCCGGGGACGTCCTGGGCGGCCTGCGCCTCCAGCGCCAGCACCGAGGTGTAGAACAGCACGGCCTCGTCGTAGTGCTGCCACGGCTGGGCCATGTTGACGTGGTCCACCCCGGTGACCAGGGCCCCCGTGTCGAGCTCGTCGTCCGCGCCGAACTCGCCCAGCCACCCCGGGACCCCGTCCGCCGTGCGCTCGCAGAAGAAGATCTCCGTGCCGTCCGGGGCGAACACGCCGCGCAGGACCTGCTCGTCGTCGCGCTGGGAGCGGGGCACGGGCAGGGCCTTGAGCCGGGCGGCCCGGTCGACGGCGGCGTCCGGGTCGGCGACGTCGAAGCCGAGCGCGGCGACCTCGGTGGGGGAGCCGTCCGGGACCGCGTCGTTGACGACGACCCGCACCGGTCCCTGCACCCACACCTGCACGTTCTCCTTGGACTGGTGGTGCCCGCCCAGGGCGAAGCCGAGCTGGTGCAGGAGCCGGGTGGTCTCGCCGAGCCGCCCGGTGCGGATCTCCACGAAGTCGTGGCCGGCCGGCTCCTCGACCGCGGGCAGCGGCTGGAGCTCGAGCGTGTCCCGGGACCGCTCCCCGGCCAGGGCCCGTCGGGTCTGGTCCTCGAGCCAGCGCAGGGAGCGCAGCCCGTCCACCGCCGTGCGGTTGACGTCGGCCTGGCGGAAGGCGTCGTTGAAGATCTCCAGGGACACGGGGCCGTCGTAGCCGGCGCGGACCAGGTGGGACATGAAGCCGACCATGTCGAAGTCGCCCTGCCCGGGGAACACCCGGTGGTGGCGGGACCAGGACAGGACGTCCAGGTGCAGGAGCGGGGCGTCGGCAAGCTGCACGAAGAAGATCTTCTCCGCCGCGATGTCCTCGATCGGGGCCGGGTCCCAGGCGCGGGAGAGGATGTGGAAGCTGTCGAGGCAGGTCCCCACGCTCGGGTGGTCGGCGAGGTCCACGATCCGCTGGGCGCGCTCGAAGTCGTTGACGAACCTCCCCCAGGCCAGTGCCTCGTAGGCCAGGCGCACGCCGTGGCGCGCGGCGAGCTCGCCGAGCCGGTGCAGCTGCCCCGCCATGACCTCGTCGTCGTCGATCTCGGCCGTGGCCACGTTGGAGCACACGAGCAGGGTCTGCGTGCCGAGCCGGTCCATCAGCCGGAACTTGGCCTCGGCGCGCCGCAGGTTCGCGGCCAGCCGCTCGGGGCCCACAGCGTCGAAGTCCCGGAAGGGCTGGTAGAGGTCCAGGCTCAGGCCCAGCTGCGCGGCGAGCTCCCGGATCTGCTCGGGGGAGGAGGGGGAGACGACCAGGTCCTGCTCGAAGACCTCGATCCCGTCGAACCCGGCGGCCGCGGCGGCGTGCATCTTCTCCTCGAGGGTGCCCGAGAGGCAGACCGTGGCGATCGAGGTGCGCATCAGCGTGCCGCCCCGGCGGCGACCGGCTCCGCGGCGCCCTCGTTCTCGGCGCCCCGGCCCCGGGCCTCGAGGGCGCGCAGCTCGGCGGCCTCGGTGCGCGAGGTGTGCAGCGCGTCGATCTCGTCGAGGGACTTCCGCGCCGTCTCCTTCGCGGTGAGCGCGGCGCCGCCGGAGATCAGGCACGCGACCGTGACGAACACGGCCACGCCCAGCCAGTTGTCGCCGGCGGGACCGGCCACGGCGGAGGCGAGGACGGGCGCGAAGCCGCCCGAGACGGCGAAGCCGATCTGGGTGCCCAGGGCCAGGCCGGTGACCCGGACCCGCAGCGGCAGCATCTCGGCGTAGAACGAGGGCCAGATGCTGTTGGCCATCGAGTAGAAGCACCCGGACATGACGGCGCCGAGCACGAAGATGAGCGGCCAGTTCCCGGCGTGGACCGCCGAGAGGTAGGGGTACATCAGCACGGCGGGGCCGAGGACCCCCGCGAGGAAGACGGGCTTGCGGCCGATGCGGTCGGCGAGCACGGCCACGACCGGGATCACGAACAGGGCGACGGCGTTGGCCAGCACGGAGACCCACAGCATGGTGGAGCGCTCGAGGCCGACCACGGAGGTGGCGAAGGAGAGAGACCACACCGTGAACACCACGTTGACGGTGTTGATCATGGCGGCAGCGGCGATCCGGACCACGGCGGCCCGGTGGTGCCGCAGGAGCACGCGCAGCGGGGACTCCGGCTGCTCGGCGGGGGTCTCGGCGCGGGCCTCCCGGAAGGCCGGGGGCTCCTCCAGGTGGCGGCGGATCAGGTAGGCCACCACCACGACGACGGCGGAGAGCCAGAACGGCACGCGCCAGCCCCAGCTGAACAGCGCCTCCTCCGGCAGGAGGGTGAACGGGATGAACACGGCGGTGGCGAGCAGGGTCCCGAACTGGGTGCCCTGCAGGGTCCAGCTGGTGGTGTACGCGCGGCGGTCCTCGTCGGAGTGCTCGAGCGACATGGAGATGGCGCTGGCCTGCTCGCCCGCGGCGGACAGCCCCTGGACCACGCGGCACAGCACGAGCAGCACCGGGGCCAGCATCCCCACCTGGTCGTAGGTCGGGAGGCAGCCGACGGCGAAGGTCGCCCCGCCGATCATGAACAGGGTCAGCATGAGCACGAACTTGCGGCCGAACCGGTCGGCCAGCGGACCCATGACCAGGGCCCCCAGCGGGCGGACGACGTACGCCACGCCCACGGTGCCCATGGCGAAGAGGATGGCCACGCCGGGGGACGTCTCGGCGGGGAAGAAGAGGTGGTTGAGCACCAGGGCGGCGGCGGTGCCGTAGACCGCGAAGTCGTAGTACTCGAGGGCGCTGCCGATCCAGCTGGCCAGCGCGGCCTTGCGGGGCGTCCGGCCGGAGGGCGGCGGGGCCGTGGTCTCGGCGGTCGTCGCTGCTGAGCTCATGGAGGTCCTTCGGGTCGGTCCACAACGCGATCTGGTTCTCATATTGTGGAAGTCACTGCTACTGTGTGATCATGATCTCTGTGAGCTGGTCCACATGTCAACCGCAGGACGGACGGAGCGCTGCTGTGCGAACGTCGATCAGGACCGCCCTCCCCGGCGCCGGGGGCCCCCGGTGACGGCCCCGGAGCCGGCGGGGGCCGCCCGCCAGGACATGGTGGGCAAGGCCCTCCGGCTGCTCGAGCTGCTGGGGGAGCACCCGGACGGGCTGACCGCGGCCGAGGCCACCAAGATCTGCGGCTACCCCTTCAGCACCACCTACCGGCTGCTCAACGCGCTCGTCCGGGACGGCTTCGCCGAGCTGCAGGAGGACAGGCGCTACGTTCTGGGGCTGAAGATCTTCCACGCCGCCCACAGCGTGGCCCAGCGCCTCGGGATCACGGGGACGGTCGTGCCCGTGCTCCGGCGGATGGTCGAGCGCACGGGGGAGTCCTGCCTCTTCGCCGTCCTGGACGGCGACCGCTTCCACACCCTCGCCAAGGAGGACGGGCCGGACTTCCGGGTCACCTCCGACCCCGGCTACCGCGGCGCGCTGCACTCCTCGGCCCTCGGGCTGTGCCTGCTCGCGTTCGCCCCGGAGGACGTGCGCGAGCACCTGCTCGGCACCATCGAGCTCGAGGCCCGCACCCCGGCCACGCTCACGGACCGGGACGAGCTGCGCCGGCGGGTCGAGCGGATCCGGCGGGAGGGCTGGGCCACCCAGGACCAGGAGCACGACGTGGGGATGGTCGCCGTCGCGGTGCCCGTCCTGCGGCCGGGCGGGGGCTGCATCGGCTCGCTCGCGCTGTCCGCGCCGGTGTTCCGGCACCGGCTGGAGGACCTCGTGGACATGGTGCCCGCCCTCCGGGAGGCGGCCGGCGAGCTGGGCGCGCGGCTCACGGGCTGAGCGGCCGGGGCGGGCTCAGGGGACGGACTGGCCCCGCGCCGCCGTGAGCAGCGCGTACCAGTCCTCGTGGCCGAGCCGGGACGCGAGCTCCTCCGCCGCGGCGCACGCGGCGATCCGCTCCGGGTCGGTGGTCCCCAGCACCGGGCGGATCCCGCCGGGGTGCTTCATGAGCCACGCGAGGACCACCGCCTCGCCGGGGACGCCGTGCGCCGAGGCGATCCGGTGGACCGTCTCGGCGGTGGCCGCGGCGTGCTGGTCCTCCGGCGGGATCGGCGCACCGGTGTACAGGCCGCGGGCCAGGGCGCCCCACGCCTGCACCTCGATGCCGTCGGCCGCGCAGTACTCCAGGAGCCCTTCCGGGAAGGAGTGCTCCGCGCCCTCGGGGTGGTTGGCCAGGATCTGCTGCTCCACGAAGCTCCGGTGCCGCAGGCTCAGCTCGAGCTGCACCGCGGTGACGGGCGTGCTGAGCACCTGCTGGTAGCGGGACACCTGGCGGGTCGACATGTTGGACAGGCCCACTGAGCGGATCAGCCCCTCCTTGCGCAGCTCGTCCAGGGTCCCCGCGACCTCCCGGGGATCGGCCAGGGGGTCCGGCCGGTGCAGCATGAAGCGCTCCACGGAGTCCACGCGGAGCCGGCGGAGGGACCCCTCGAGGCCGCGCCGGATCGTGTCCCGGTCCAGCCGGTAGTGGGTCGGCGCGCCGGGTGCCGCGGTGTTGCCCGGCAGGCGCACCCCGCACTTGGTCTGGAGGCGCACCCTCCGGCGCAGCTCCGGGTCCTCCGCGAGGAGCTCGCCGAAGACCTCCTCGGACTTGCCGTGGGCGTAGATGTCGGCGTGGTCGAAGTCGGTGATGCCGGCGTCCAGCGCCGCGTGCACCGCGGCCCGGGCACGGTCCACGGTCCCTGCGCTCGGCGGGGCGTCGTCCCACGACCCCCCGATGGTCATGCAGCCGTAGATCAGGCGCGAGCTCATGAACGGTCCTCTCCGTCGGGCACCCCGGCGTCCCGGGCGGGGCTCTGCTGCTCCAGGCGCTGCTGCTCGGCGGACCAGCGCAGGCGGGCGGCCGCCGCGTAGGCGGCCCCGGACTCCTTCATCCGGCCCGCGCGCTCGTAGAGCCGGCCCAGGGCGGTGAAGCACTCCGCCTGGTCCGTGGCCGTGGCCTCGGTCTCCTGGTAGAAGTCCAGCGCCCGGTTGTAGGCCGTGATGGCCTGGGTGTGGCGCTCGCCCAGCTCGTACACCCGTCCCAGGTTGACGTGGCACTGCGCCTGGTCCTGCGCCTCGTGCGGGGCGTCGAGGTACTGGCCCAGGGCGTCGAGGAGGTGCTCCTCCGCGTCGTGGGCGCGGTCCAGCTCGAGCAGCAGGCTGCCCAGGATCAGGTGTGTGCGGGCCAGGTGCTTGCCGCTGCCGGGGATGCGGCAGAACAGCCCGAGGGCGTTCTCGTAGGCGGTGACGGCCCGGCCGGGGCGGTTCATCCCGAGGTAGAGATGACCCAGGTTGTAGTGGCAGGCGGCCTGCTCCTGGAGGGAGTCGCCCTCCTCCTCGAAGAGCACGATGGCCTGCTGGTAGGCGGTCTCGGCCTCGTCGAGCCGTCCGCGGTCCTCGGCGTCCAGGGCCCGGGTGAAGAACCCGTGCCCGTCCTGGGTGTAGCTCATGCGGAGTCCTTTCTCGGCCGGGTCCTGCGGGGGTGTCGGCGGGCTACGCGGGGTGCGGGTCCTGCGGGCGCGGGGCCCGGCGGCCCAGCGCGAACCACAGTCCCGCGCCGGCGACGGGGAACGCGAGGATCACGAGCAGCCACAGCAGGCGCAGCACGGGATCCAGGGCCGGGCTGCGCAGCAGGGAGACCGTGGCGGCCACCATCAGTACGACGACGACCGCTCCGGCCACCGTCGCACCGCTCTCCCACGCCCCCGTCCGCACGGCCTCGGCGCCGCCGGCCGCGAGGGCGGTCCAGGTGCTCATGCATCGATCCTCGCACCGTGGGCCCGGGCGGACAAGGGCGGGCGCTCCGGCGCGCCGGTCCCCGGTCCCCCGTAGAGTGGAATGCGCCACAGCTCAGCACGCTGATAAAATGTGGCTGTCGACTGCAACCCCGAGGAGAGTCCACGATGTCCACCTCCGACGACCGCCCGTACGACCAGGAGTCCGCCCACGAGGAGCCCACCGCCGGGCGCGCCGGCGGGCGGGACGCGGACGACACCGGGGTGGAGCGCCACCCGCCCAGCTCGGCGACCGAGCTCTGGGACCACAACGCCTACGGGCGGGAGGACGGCGACATCGGCGGCTCCGCGACCTCGGGTGCCACCGACACGCGCGACCCGCGCGGCGGGGCTCCCGCCTACAACATCGACGCCGGGGACGACGACGCCGTCCGTCACGGCGACGACTCAGGCCGCGACGACGGCTCGCCCGTGCGCGGGACCGGCGAGTCGCTGACCGGGGCGGACGCCACGGCCGGCCACGACCGCGAGAGCGTGGGCGACGATCGGCCTGACGATCGGCGCGACCACGGCCGGCGCGACGAGCCGTCCGGCGCCGGCGGAGGGGCCTTCGACCAGGAGTCGACCGGCCGGGACGCCACCGGCCGGGACGTCACCGGCCCGGACACCGCCGACCTGGACACTGCCGACCTGGACACCGTGGAGCGGGACGCCACCGGCCCGGACACCACGACCCGGGACACCACGGACCGGGACACCACGACCCGGGCCGGGGCGGAGCGCGGTGCCGGCCGCCACGCCGCCGGGGACGCGACCGGTGACCTCGGGGGCGGTGGTCGCTCCGGCGAGACCCCCTCCGTGGTCCGGCACGAGGAGCGGCTGCAGGTCGGGACCGAGCGCGTCGAGTCCGGGCGGGCCCGGCTGCGCAAGTACGTGGTGGAGGAGCCGGTGCGCGCGGAGCAGACCCTGGCGTCCGAGGACGTCGAGGAGGTCCGCACCCCCGTCACCGAGGAGGAGCGCGAGGCGTTCCTCGCCGGCCGGGAGCTGCCGGTGGGGGAGGACGAGGTCATCCTCTACCGGGAGGTGCCCGTGGTGCAGACGGTGCGCGTGCCCTACGAGCGGGTGCGCCTGGTGGTGCGCCGCACGGAGCGCACGGAGGTGGTCGAGGAGACCGTGCGCCAGGAGCGGGTCGACGTCGAGGAGGACTGAGCCCCTCCGTCCCGGACCCCCTTGGCCACGGCGCCGAGGGGGTCCGTTCCGCTCCGTCCGGGGAGTCCGCCCGGGGCGCGGTCGGCTGTTCACCCAGCGCGGAGGCGGGTCCGGTGACTTGTGCCCTGCCTCACGGGAGTGCACTAATGGTAAGTGAGCTGGTCGTTCCCGTCCGTCCGGACCGGGACCGGCCGGTGTCGACCGCACTTCGACGACCGGGAGGTCCATCATGCGCAAGAGGCTGAACAGGAAGAGGCAGAGGACCGAGGGGCAGGCGCCCATGGCTCCCGGCGTCCCCGGCAGCGAGACCGCCCCGCTCGCGGAGCCCACCACGCCCCGCCCGCCGCTGCCGCCCAAGCCGGACCAGGGCACGCCGGAGCCGGTGAGCCCCACGGGCCAGGACACCGGGATCGACCCGACCTTCAACGCCCAGGGCGGCGAGCACCTGACCACCGCCCACGGCTCCCGGCGCGCCGACACCGACCACTCCCTGAAGGCGGGCCGGCGCGGTCCCGTGCTCCTGCAGGACCACCACTTCCGGGAGAAGATCAGCCACTTCGACCACGAGCGCATCCCGGAGCGCGTGGTGCACGCCCGCGGCGCCGGCGCCCACGGCGTGTTCCGCTCCTACGGCACCGCGAGCAGGATCTCCTCCGCCGCCGTGTTCGGCAAGGACGTCGAGACCCCGGTCTTCGTGCGCTTCTCCACCGTCCTCGGCTCGCGCGGGTCCGCCGACCTCGCCCGGGACACCCGCGGCTTCGCCACGAAGTTCTACACCTCCGAGGGCACCTGGGACCTCGTGGGCAACAACATCCCCGTGTTCTTCATCCAGGACGCCATCAAGTTCCCGGACGTCATCCACGCGGGCAAGCCCCACCCGGACCGGGAGATCCCGCAGGCGCAGTCCGCCCACGACACCTTCTGGGACTTCGTCTCCCTGCACACCGAGGCGCAGCACCACACGATCTGGAACATGTCGGACCGCGGCATCCCCCGGTCCTACCGCACCATGGAGGGCTTCGGCGTCCACACGTTCCGGCTCGTCGACGACGCCGGCCGCAGCGTGCTCGTGAAGTTCCACTGGAAGCCGAAGCTCGGCGTGCACTCGGTGCTGTGGGAGGAGGCGCAGATCGCGATGGGCATGGACCCGGACGTGCACCGCCGGGACCTCGCGGACGCCATCGAGGCAGGCGCCCACCCCGAGTGGGAGCTCGGGGTGCAGGTCTTCGAGGACAACGAGGAGCAGGTCTTCGAGGGCATCGACCTGCTCGACCCCACGAAGATCGTCCCGGAGGAGCTCGCGCCCGTGGAGCCGGTCGGGCTGATGACGCTCAACCGCAACCCGTCCAACTACTTCGCCGAGACCGAGCAGGTCGCCTTCAACCCGAACAACCTGGTCCGCGGCATCGACGTCACCAACGACCCCCTGCTGCAGGGCCGGCTGTTCTCCTACCTGGACACCCAGCTCAGCCGGCTGGGCGGGCCCAACTGGACCCAGCTGCCGATCAACCGCCCGCACGCCCCGGTCAACGACATGCTCCGGGACGGGATGCACCAGACGGCCGTGCACAGCGGGGTGGCGCCCTACCACCCGAACTCGCTGGACGGGAACAACCCCTTCCCCGCCGACGAGCCGGCCCGCCCCTTCATCGACCACCCGGCCCCGGTCGCGGAGTCGGTCAAGGAGCGCGGGAACCCCGTGACCTTCGAGGACCACTACACCCAGACCCGCCTGTTCTGGCTGTCGATGAGCGACGTCGAGAAGGAGCACATCGCGCAGGCGTACACCTTCGAGCTCGGCAAGTGCTGGGAGCAGGCGGTCAAGGAGCGCCAGCTGCAGGCCCTGGCCAACATCGACGAGAAGCTGTGCGCCGTGGTCGCCCAGGGCCTGGGCCTTCCGGCGCCGAAGCCGACCGTCAAGCACGGGAGGATCAAGCCCAGCCCCGCCCTGTCCCAGGTCGGCGGGCAGTGGCCCCTCGACGGCCGGCAGGTCGGGATCGTGGTGGGCCCCGACCCCGACGAGAACGACCTCCTGGCCGTGGTCTCCGCGATCGACGACGCCGGGATGGTGCCGCTGGTCATCGCCCCGCACGGCGGGCCGGTCGGGCGCGGCGGGAAGGTCGTGGCCCACCGGACCTACCTCACGGCGCGCTCCGTCGAGTTCGACTCGGTGCTGGTGGCCGGCGCCGTCCCGCCGGCCCCGGACGCCCGGCAGGGCCTCGACGCGAAGGCCGGAGCCGTCGCCCCCGGCGGCGTGGACCCGCGCGTGCACCTGCTGCTCGGCGAGGTGTTCCGCCAGGCCAAGGCCATCGGCACCTGGGGCGCCAAGGGCCAGGTGCTCGCCGCGGCCGGCCTGCCCGAGGGCGCGCCCGGCGTGGTCTCCGGCAAGGACGCCGCCGCCGTGGTCGAGCAGGTGGTCACGCTCATGAAGAGCCACCGCGCCTGGGAGCGGTTCCCGGTCTCCGGCCGCCTCTGACGGCCGTCCTGCCGCTGACCCGCCACGTCGGCGGTGGCGGCGGGCGGGCCGGGGCGGGTCAGAAGCGGCCCAGCTCCTCCCGCAGCGCCGAGCCGAGGTCGGGGTGGCGGAACCGGTAGCCGCGGTCGATGGCCCGGTCCGCCGAGACCCGCTGGTCCGCGAGCGCCATCAGCTCGGCGCCCTCGGAGCCGAGCACGAGCTTCGGCCCGAACCCCGGGGTGGGCAGCAGGGCCGGCCGGCCGAGGACCTTGCCGAGGGTCCGGGCGTAGTCGCGGCCCGTCACCGGCATCGGGGCCACGGCGTTGACGGGCCCGTGCAGGCCGGGGGAGAGCACCGCGTGGGCGAACAGACCCACCGTGTCGTCCAGCGAGATCCAGCTCAGCCACTGGTCCCCGGAGCCGAGCCGCCCGCCCAGCCCCGCGAGGAACAGGGGCAGCTGGGCCTTGAGGGCGCCGCCGGCGGGGCTCTGCACCACCCCGGTGCGCACCGTGACCACGCGGGTGCCGATGGCCTCGGCCTCCTGGGCGGCACGCTCCCACGCCGTGCAGACCTCGGCGAGGAAGTCGTCGCCCGGCGGGGACTTCTCCGTGACGCTCTCCCCGTGCGTGTCCGCCCCGTAGTAGCCGATCGCGGAGCCGTTGACCAGCGCGGCGGGGGCCTCGTCGCCGAGCGCGACGAAGGCGCGGACGAGCAGCCGGGTGCCGAGCACCCGCGAGTCGTGGATCTGCTCCTTCGCGGCGTCCGTGAGCCGCCCCCCGATGCTGCGCCCGGCGAGGTTCACCACGACGTCCACCCCCCGCAGCGCGGCGGGGTCCAGCTCCCCGGCCGCCGGGTCCCACGAGATCTCGAGGGGGGTGCGCGCCTCGCGGCGCACGAAGCGCAGGACCGTGTGGCCCCCGGTGCTCAGCAGCGCGGCCAGCTGCACGCCGATGGTGCCCGAGGCCCCCGTGACGGCGACGGTCAGCGGCCGGCCGGGATAGCGGCTGTGGAGGTCGAGGTCGGCGGCCAGCCGCCGGGCGCGGGCCTCGAACTGGCGGCCCAGCGCCGGGCTCATCAGCCGGTCCCCGAACGCCCTGCTGCCCGGCAGCGCCGCGTACTCCACGGTGTCCGTGACCACGGTCCCGCCGTGCCCGTCGTCGTCGAACCGGTGGTGGTGCTCCCACGAGGCGAGCGGGCCCTTCACCATCCGGTCCCGGAACTCCCGGCCGGGGACGAAGCCGTGGTGCTCCGCGGTCCAGGGCACCGAGGCCAGCCCGTAGGAGCCCGGCACGGCCACCCGCAGCCGGGACCGCGTCCCGTCCTGCAGCGGGGGCGAGGACTCCTCCACCACGGAGCCCGTCCACGCGGGCGTGAGCCGGGTGAGCGCCCCCGGGCGGGCGTGCCAGGCGAAGACGTCCTCGACGGGGTGGGGCACGCGGGAGCTGAACGTGAAGGTGGTCATGCGTGCCACTCAACCCGCATTGCCCCGGTTCGTCCAGGACCTCGGGCCGCGGGCCGTCCGTGTCCTGGCCCGGAGGGCCGGCGGCGGCCGGGTGCGGTGCGGTGCCCGGGCCCCCGCGGACCGGGGTTCCCGCCGTCCCGCTTGCCCCCCGGCGGGCCGTCGCCCAGAGTGGGGGACGTGAACACCCCCGGACGCATCGTGCTCATCCGCCACGGCCAGACCGACTGGAACCTCGAGGAGAGGCTCCAGGGCGCCACGGACGTCCCGCTCAACGACGCCGGGCGGGAGCAGGCCCGGGTCGTCGCCCGCCACCTGCACGCCGAGGCCCTCGGCTGGGACGTCCTGGTCTCCTCGCCGCTCGGCCGGGCCGTGGAGACCGCCCGGATCATCGGCGAGGCCCTGGGCCTCGAGCTCGCGGCGACCTACGACGAGCTCGTGGAGCGCAGCTTCGGCCCGCTCGAGGGCTCGCGCCTGGCGGGTCTCGAGGGCGCCGCGCGGGAGCAGGTGCTCTCCGCCGGGGAGCCGCCGGAGGCGGTCGTCCGCCGCGGTCTGGCGGCGCTGCGCCGGATCCGCGCCGACCACCCCGGGCGCCGCGTGCTGGTGGTGGCGCACGGCTCGCTCATCCGACTGACGGTCTCCGAGCTCAACGGGGAGGCCCATCCCCGGGTCGGCAACTGCGAGGTGGTCCCCGTGCGGACGGAGGCCCTCGGCGCCGCGCGCCTGCGAGATGACGCGTCGGAGTCCACCGCACCCTGACAGTCCCGGCTTCGTTCAATAAGCTGGGACCCACCAGGGACGGTCCCACGAGGTGCCGTCCACCCCCTGGGGCGGCGAGGGCGGCGCACGGACCGTGCCCCCTGCCGTCCACGGCGACGAAGGCGTGATGCGGCTGTGGCCTCTGACCAGTACACGATCCCCGACGAGGACCGGACCGAGGCGCTGCAGGTGATCCCGCGGGCCCCCGAGTGGTCCGGGGACCGGGCGTGGATCAACGAGTACTACCGCCACGTGCCCCAGGAGGACCTGCTCGCGCGCACCGAGGACCAGCTGCGCGAGCGGGCCGACCACCACCACGAGGTGGGCCGGGTCCGCGCGCCCCGGGAGATCGCCGTGGGCGTGCGCCAGGAGGACTCGACCTCCGTGGTCTTCGTGGTCACCGAGGACGTCCCCTACCTCGTGAGCACCGTGTCCGCGGAGATCGCCGCGAAGTGGGGCGGTGCCCGCCTGCTCATCCACCCCGTGCTCGTCGCCGCCCGGGACGCCGGGACGCACGAGCTGCGCGAGCTCCAGCAGGTCCCGGACTTCTCGGCCACCTCCAGCGGCGACACCACCGCGCTGCCCAGCCTGGCCGGGTTCCGCTCGGACGGGGGCACCACGCACGTGGTGGAGTCCTGGATCTCCGTGGAGCTCTCCCGGCAGATCTCGGACGAGACCGCCCAGGAGCTGGTGCACCGGCTCACGAGCCTGCTCGAGGACGTCCAGCGGGTCGACGACGACCAGGTGGAGCTCAAGGAGCGCGTCGGACGGCTCGCGGACGAGCTCGACCGGCTGCGGCGGCTGGACCTGCCCGAGGGCGGGCACCCGCCGCTGGTCGGACCGTCCCAGGAGTTCCTGCGCTGGCTGGTCCGGGGCAACTTCATCCTCATGGGCTTCAAGGAGTACGACCTCGAGGACTCCGGCGACGGCCTCTCCCTGGTCAGCCGTCCCGGGACCGGTCTGGGCCTGCTCGTGGAGCACGACCGCAAGCCGCACCGGCAGGTCCTCACCGGACTGGGCCGGGAGCACGCGCGCGAGGCCGGCACGCTGTTCATCACGAAGGCCAACCGCCGCTCCTCGATCCACCGCAGGGAGTACCTGGACTACATCGGCGTCGCGAAGTACGACGACGAGGGCCGGATCGTGGGCGAGTACCTCGTGCTGGGGCTGTTCACCCGCCGCGCCTACAACACCCCGGCCCGCGAGACGCCGCTGATCAAGGACAAGATGGCCGAGGTCGCCGAGCGGTTCGGCTTCCTCGAGGACTCGCACTCGGCCCGGGACCTGATGGGCAACATCGAGGACTACCCGCGCGACGAGCTGTTCCACATGACCGCGGACGAGCTCTACGACATCATGCGCGGCGTCATGGGCCTGGACGAGCGGCGGCAGACCCGGCTGTTCCTGCGCCAGGACCACTTCGGGCGGTTCATGTCCGCGGTCGTCTTCCTGCCCCGCGACCGGTACAACACGTCGGTGCGCGGGCGGATCGAGGCCGAGCTGAAGCGCACCTTCGACGCCGAGTCCATCGACTTCGACGCCCGGCTCACCTCCTCGACGCTCGCCCGCCTGTTCTTCCGCATCCGGCTGCCCTACACCGGTCAGGTGCAGTCCTTCGACCGCTCGGGCCTGGAGGCGCGGCTGCGGGCCGCGGTGCGGTCCTGGTCCGAGGCGCTGGCGCGCGCGATCCACCGGGACTTCTCGGAGGAGCTCGCGCGGACGCACGCCGAGAACTGGGCGGAGGCGTTCCCGGACGCCTACCGGGCGGACTACGAGATCGAGGAGGCGGTCGAGGACCTCCAGCGCTGCGAGGAGCTGTGGGGACGGGACCCGGACCTGCCCGCGGAGGTGCGCGTCGTCGACGACCCCGGGGGCGTGCGGCTGAACATCTACCTCACCCGCTCCCTGTCCCTGACCGAGCTGCTGCCGATGCTGCAGAACCTCGGCCTGACGGTCCTGGACCAGAAGCCGTACGAGGTCACCCCCGCCGACGGCCGCCACTTCCAGCTCTACGACTTCGGGGTGCGGCTGCCGGAGGGCGTGGACGCGACCGGCCCGGAGGACGCCAAGACCGAGGACCTCATCGAGGACACCCTGTGCGCGGTGCTGTCCGGGCGCTCCGAGTCCGACTCCTTGAACCGGCTGGTCCTGACGGAGCGCATGACGTGGCGGACCGTGGCCGTGCTGCGCTCCTACGTCCGGTACCTCCTGCAGCTGGGGCACCCCAACTCCTTCGACTACATCGCGGACACGCTCCTGGGCTTCCCGCGGGTCACCCGGGCGCTGGTCGAGTTCTTCGACGCGAGCTTCAACCCGGCGCTCGACGACGCCGTGCGCGGCTCCCAGCGCGACGCCGCGCAGGGGCGGCTCACCGAGGCCCTGGACGAGGTCCCCACCCTGGACGCCGACAAGCTGCTGCGGGCGCTGGCCGAGTGCATGGCCGCCACGCTGCGCACCAACGTGTACCGGCACCGCCCCACCATGGCGTTCAAGCTGGACCCCCGGCGGATCAGCACGGCCCCGCTGCCGCACCCCATGTTCGAGGTCTGGGTGTGGTCCCCGCGGGTCGAGGGCACGCACCTGCGCTTCGGGCCCGTGGCCCGCGGCGGCCTGCGCTGGTCGGACCGCCGGGAGGACTTCCGCACCGAGGTCCTGGGCCTGGTGAAGGCGCAGATGGTGAAGAACTCGGTGATCGTCCCCAACGGGGCGAAGGGCGGGTTCTACCCCAAGCAGCTGCCCGAGCCGGCCGCGGACCGGGACGCCTGGGTGGCGGAGGGCCGGGAGGCGTACAAGCTGTTCATCGCCTCCCTGCTGGACATCACCGACAACCTCGTCCGCGACGCGTCCGGCCAGGACGTCGTCGTGCACCCCGAGAACGTGGTGCGCCGCGACGGCCAGGACTCCTACCTGGTGGTGGCCGCGGACAAGGGGACGGCGTCCTTCTCGGACACCGCCAACGCAATCTCCGCGGAGTACGGGTTCTGGCTCGGGGACGCCTTCGCCTCGGGCGGCTCGGTGGGCTACGACCACAAGGCCATGGGCATCACGGCCCGGGGGGCGTGGGAGTCGGTGAAGCGGCACTTCTTCGCGCTGGGCGTCGACACCCAGGCGGAGGACTTCACCGTGGTGGGCGTGGGGGACATGTCCGGCGACGTGTTCGGCAACGGCATGCTGCTGTCCGAGCACATCCGGCTGCTGGCCGCGTTCGACCACCGCGACATCTTCCTCGACCCCGACCCGGACCCGGCCGTCTCCTACGCCGAGCGCGAGCGGCTGTTCGGCCGCCCGCGCTCCTCGTGGCAGGACTACGACCCGGAGAAGATCTCGGCCGGCGGCGGCGTGTACTCGCGCACCGCGAAGTCCGTGCCGATCTCCCCGCAGGTCCGCGAGGCCCTCGACCTCGACGACGGCGTCGAGGAGCTCTCCCCGATCGAGCTGATGCGGGCGATCCTGACGGCGCCCGCCGACCTCCTGTACAACGGCGGGATCGGCACGTACGTGAAGTCGGCGCAGGAGACCTCCACGGACGTGGGGGACAAGGCCAACGACCCGATCCGCGTCGACGGCGGGGACCTCCGGGCCAAGGTCGTCGGCGAGGGCGGCAACCTGGGCTGCACCCAGCTCGGCCGCGTGGAGGCCGCGCTGAACGGGGTGCTGATCAACACGGATGCGATCGACAACTCCGGCGGCGTGGAGTCCTCCGACCGCGAGGTCAACATCAAGATCCTCGTGGACCGCATGGTCGTGGCGGGCGAGCTCTCCGCGGCGGAGCGCGCCGGCTTCATCGAGGCCATGACCGACGAGGTCGCCGGGCTGGTGCTCGAGACGAACGTGGCGCAGAACGTGCTGCTCACCACGGAGCGCTCGCGCGTGCGGGCCCTCAACGAGGCCTACATCCGGTTCCTGCACTGGCTCGAGGACGAGGCCGACCTCGACCGGGGCATCGAGTTCCTGCCCTCCGACGAGCAGCTGCGCGAGCGGGTCCGCACCGGCCACGGGCTCACGTCCCCGGAGCTGTCCGTGCTGGCGGCCTACGCCAAGATCCAGCTCTCGGAGGCGCTGGTCGAGGGCGGTCTCGCCGAGGACCCGTGGTTCGGGGAGGTCCTGGAGGCCTACTTCCCGGAGCAGATCACCCAGCGCTTCGGCGAGCTCGTCGGCACCCACCCCCTGCGCGCCGAGATCATCTGCACGATGGTGGCCAACCAGATGGTCAACTACGGCGGCATCCCGTTCGTCTACCGCGTGATGGAGGAGACCGGGTGCGGGCCCGTGGAGGTGGCCCGGGCCTTCGTGGCGGCCGTGCAGATCTACGAGATCGACCGCTACGCCCACCAGCACCGGGAGCTGCCCGCGGAGGTGCCCACCGAGGTGTGGGACCGGATGTTCCTGGACATGCGGCGCCTGCTGGACCGCGTGGTGCGCTGGCTCATCAACCGGGAGGAGACGGCCAACCCGGTGGCCGAGGTCATCGACCGCTACAAGCCCACCGTGGACATCCGGTTCCTCGAGGACCGGCTGCTCGGGGAGGACTCCCGGCAGCGGGTCGACTCGCGGGCGGAGGCCGCCGCGCGGCAGGGCGTCCCCGGGGCGCTGGCCACGGAGTGGTCGCAGCTGCTGGACGCGTTCGCGCTGCTCGACGTCGCCCGGCTCGCCCACGCCTCCGGCGAGGCGATCGCCGAGGACGGCGGCCTCGACGAGGAGCAGATCAAGACCATCGCCAAGGTCTACTTCCGGCTCTACGACCGCTACCGCATCGAGAGCCTGCTCAACCGCATCACCGGCCTGCCGCAGACCACCCGCTGGGAGAACCTCGCGCGGATGTCCATGCGGGAGGACGTGTACGCGACCCTGGTGGCCCTCGCCGACCAGGCGCTCGAGGCCCCCGGCCGGGACGCGCGGGAGAAGGTGGAGTCCTGGGAGTCCAGCAACGAGTCCCGCCTGGGCCGGCTGCGCGAGGTGCTGGGGGAGATCGAGGCCGAGGACACGGGCGAGGCCTCCGCGGAGCTCGCGTCCCTGTCCGTGGCGCTGCGGACCATGCGCAGCGCCCTGGTCGGCTAGGACGGCCCGTGCAGGGGACGGCCGCGGTCGTCGGCTCGGGGCCCAACGGGCTCGCCGCGGCCGTGGTGCTGGCCCGCGCGGGCCTCGACGTCACGGTCCACGAGGCGGCGGGCTCGGCCGGCGGCGCGGCCCG